>JAOZUJ010000111.1 GCA_029938745.1 Candidatus Moraniibacteriota bacterium | reverse complement strand
AAAGAGAGACCGAGATATAAAGTCTCGGTTTTCTTTTTTATCTGCCAATGTAGCTTCCGCCAAAGGCGGACAGGCAGTTTTGATAGTTATATGCCCGAGTAGCTCAGTTGGTAGAGTAACTCCATGGTAAGGAGTAGGTCATCGGTTCAAATCCGATCTCGGGCTCAGGTAGTTTGAAGAAAAATAAGAAATAGTGTAGGATAGAAAAGTATATTGTAGGTATGAAATACACTTTGTGAATTATTCATAAGGTAAAAGAAAAAATTTAGGCAGGCGGGCATTGCCACGCCGAAGCCTCTGGCGTAGGCGGGATTGGTTAAGTGGTATAACGTGGGTCTCCAAAACCCGAGTCGGGAGTTCGATTCTCTCATCCCGTGCAGAATAAAATAAAGTATATCTAAAATACAACAGTAACGTGGCAGTCTGGAGTTCTCAGTCAAAGGTTGACATCCCGTGCAGAATAATCAAAAAACAGTGAAGCATAGTGCCGCTGTTTTTTTGTTGGAAATTTCTTTTTATTTTGAGCTATTTAAGGTATAATGAAAGTAGTCTAAAATAAATATTTTTATGAACATAATCATTTTGCCAATAATTAGCATATTATTTGCAGCACTTCTTTTAGTTTTTATTTTTTTGAAAAATAAAAAATATTTTATTTCTGATATACTTATTATATTACTTAATCTGGTTGCGCTGGGTGGCATCTTTCTTTCTGATGATATAACGGAGTATATTGCAAATACGTTATTTTTCTTGGGAATACTGTGTATCTCGTATATTTTGAAAAAGTGTCTTGATCAAGAAGTTGCAGAAAAAGAAGAGATTTTGAAATTAACCAAAGATTTAGAACGTGCAAACGTAGAATTACGGCGATTAGATCGGGCAAAATCAGAATTTATCTCTATCGCATCGCATCAATTGAGGACACCGCTTACGGCAATCAAGGGTTATATTTCTCTTATGCTAGAGGGTGCATATGGGAGTAATTCATCAAAAACAGAAGATGCGCTTAATAAAGTTTTTCTTGCAAATGAAAGAATCATACAGCTTGTGGAAGATCTTTTAAATATCACAAGAATAGAATCAGGCAAATTAGAATATCATTATGTAGATGACGTGCAAGTAGAAGAAGTATTGGAAGAACTGAAAGATTTATTTGTCATTCGTGTAAAGGAGAAAAATTTAGATTTTCAAA
Source organism: Candidatus Moraniibacteriota bacterium (assembly GCA_029938745.1). GTDB lineage: Bacteria > Patescibacteriota > Minisyncoccia > Moranbacterales. The sequence continues at coordinate 1,554 of JAOZUJ010000111.1, read as the reverse complement.
TAGAGTATCCAAAGAAAAAGTTACCACTCATAAAGGCAGATAAATCAAAATTACGAGAAGTAATATCAAATTTAATAGATAATGCAATCAAGTATACAAATGAAGGATATGTACATGTATCAGTGAAACATAAGAGAAAATTTGTTCGTATCACTGTAGAAGATTCAGGTGTGGGTATATCGCCAGAGTCGCTGAGATCATTGTTTAAAAAGTTTTCTCGTGGAACAGATGATACAAAAATGTATACAGAGGGCACAGGACTGGGTCTCTATGTGGGCAAGAGCCTTATTGAATCACAAGGAGGAAGAGTGTATGCAAAATCGGATGGTATTGGAAAGGGGTCTCAGTTCATTGTGGAAATGCCCGTTTGAGCAAATTGGTATTTTAGTGGACGTACGACAGCATTTTTGATAAAACGCCAAAACAAGAGAGTGACGGCGAGAGTATAGAAGAATAACAAATATTTATAAAATTACTTGCAAAAGTATACTTTTTATAGTATACTGCTTTGTTGCGATAATAAGTTAAATTGAAACAGGGGAGAGAGAATGAAATGAATTTATTTACGTGTGACAGTATATGTACAAAATGTACAGAAAATGATTGTCCGTTTCGATATGATGAGGATTTCCAAGAAACACTCGCGTATCATCAACGCAGAAGTTTGGCACAGAGTATAATAATCAATTCAACGGGTATTATTGACTTGATCCAAAAGAGTGGTCACAGTTTGTTTAATGTAATCAATGCTTGGATTTATACTGACCCAAACATTTCTGAAAAAGAAATCAGGCGGTATCTCATTATTTTTATGCCAGAGCACTTTGTGAGAGATATGCCAACAGAGTTTGATGACTTGTTTCAAAGTGTGATGAGCGGAATCGTGTACAGAATTCAAAATGTCATAAGGGACAAATGTGACAAGAATGAATGCTCATATTGTGAAATAGGAGAATGTTGTCCTGTATCACGAAAAAATGCTACGCATCATTAAATTTTGATGATGGCGCAGGTCATACAATGGTATCTACAAAGATAGATGCCATTGTTTTTTTATTTTTTACAAACAGGATGACGTGAGGTATAATAATATGTATAACACGTTAAATATAAAACATGAATAAGATCACATATTGGATGCGTAAAGTGGGTATGTTGCGCACATCGTCGTATAAAGTAAGCGGTGAAGCCGAAAAATTAAATGAAGTGCAGGCAAGTGATGGTGGCATGCTCCAAAGTCAAAAAGACATCGATGAAAAATACAAGGAACAAAATGAAGGTGAAAAAAATAGCGAAGATCAAAATAAATAATATCATTGATGCAGTAGTGTTCTTGAAAGGTTGATTGTATAAAATAAGCAACAGTTCATATGAATACACAAAAAGAATTAGTGAATTATCTCATCACCAGTGGTACGCTTGTGACACCACAAATTATTTCTGCGTTTGAAAATGTCAATCGTAGTGATTTTGTGCGTGATGTTATTTCTCACGATGACATTTATTCTGATCATCCGTTACCAATTGGTAACGGTCAGACAATCTCGCAACCAT
>JAOZUJ010000110.1 GCA_029938745.1 Candidatus Moraniibacteriota bacterium | reverse complement strand
GAAAACTTTGATCTAACAGCAAACATATTAACTTTAGAAATGCAAAGAGATGGTCAACCAGCTCAAACTGTAAATCTAAGCGCATACACAAACACAGATGCTCAAGCAATTTCAAGAACAGGAGATACAATATCAATCACAGGAAACACATCAACAGTTGATCTTACGCCGTATATTAATACAGATAGTCAAACATTAACTTTAAACTCAAATAACCTATCAATATCAAATGGAAATCAAGTTTCACTTCTTCCTTATTTAGATAATACAGATGTACTCGAAAATCTTTCATGTGCAAATGGACAAGTTGCACAATACAATGGAAGTATATGGGTATGTGCAACAGTTTCAGCAGGTGGAGATAGCGATTGGACAATAAATGGCAATGATATGTATTCTGCTGTGAGTGGGAATGTGGGCATAGGAACAGTCTCACCACTAACAAGATTGCACGTTGGTAATGGCACAAATGCTCCAGACTTGGGATTAGCTACGTTGACGTATATTTCAAATAATGGAAACACAGGCTTGGAACTTGTGAATTCAGCAAGTAATATAACTATGGGTTTTGGTGCATGGGATACGCATACATTTTTTGGCTCTAGGACTAACCATGAATTGAGGCTACAAACTAATGGGCGGAACAGAGTTGTTATTGAAAATAATCTTGCAACGAGTAATGAATGGTTCAGAATTGATTCTGCTGGAAATATTGGCATTGGTACTACAACGCCAGCGTATAAGCTTGATGTCACAGGGAATGGAAGATTTACACAGCCGTTAAGAATTGGAGCATACACACTTCCAAATACAGATGGTACATCTGCCCAAGTATTGCAAACAGACGGTGGCGGTAATCTTACATGGGCAACAATTTCAAGTGGCGGAACACCAGCTGGAGCAACAGGGGCACTTCAATTTAATGATGCAGGAGCTTTTGGTGCTGATACGAATAATCTTTTTTGGGATGGTGTTAATAATCGGTTGGGAGTTGGGACGAATAGTCCAGGCTCAAAATTGGCTGTTGTAAGTACTGTTCCAAATGAGCTATCTTTTACGTTATCTGCAAGAATGAATGCAGCGTTTGGTCCTGGAAATGCTGGTCAAATATTTCAAGTTCATAATACTGGAGTTGGCGACAATATGTTTTTTTTGGATTCCTCAGGATCTTCTGCGGGTGATATTGGTATGTCAATGTTAGTTCAAGGTGCAGGTGGTTGGTTGATAGGATTGGATAATAGTGATAGTGATAAATTAAAGTTTAGTTCCTCTTGGAATGATCTTGCTGGAGGTGCAAGGGTAACATTTCAACAAAATGGTAATGTTGGTATTGGTACTACAGCGCCATCGTACAATCTAGATGTCACAGGAAGTGGAAGATTTACACAGCCGTTAAGAATTGGAGCATACACACTTCCAAATACAGATGGTATAAACGGACAAATATTACAAACGAATGGAAGTGGAGCATTGACATGGACGACGCCAAATGGTGGAGCTGATAGTGATTGGACGGTAAATGGCAATGATATGTATTCTGCTGTGAGTGGAAATGTTGGGATTGGCACATCAAGTCCAGGATTTAGTATGCAGATTGGAAGTGGTGCTACATCAGATATAACACGGACCAATGGTATCTTTTTAGCAGATAGTACGGCTGCATATATAAGCACAAAAGCTGGTAGTGGTGCAGAAGTATTTTTTGGCTCGGACACATTGAATGCATACGGTATTTTTGGAACGTTATCAAATCATGATCTTGGTATTCGAACAAATAATATTGTACGGATGACAATTGGAAATGACGGTAATGTTGATTTTACAAATAGTATTGGAGTTGGAACCGCTGCAACAGATGCTGGTTTAACGATTGCAAATAATGTTGCTACAGGTGCACTAGACACATACGGTGAGTATCAGATTATGCTGTATGACCAGGGCGTTGCAAGTAATTCATATGGCCTCGGAATACGTTCTTCCACGATGGTATTTAATTCTGGCAGTGACTTCAATTTTGATCAAGTGGGATCAACAGTGATGACGATTAGTAATGGCGATGTTGGCATAGGTAACACATCACCATCATACAAATTAGATGTCACAGGAAATGGAAGATTCACACAAGCCTTAACAATCGGAGCATATACTCTTCCGATTGCAGATGGAACATCAGCTCAAGTATTACAAACAGATGGTAGTGGAAACGTAGGATGGGGAACTGTGGCAGCTGGTGTTGATGGTGATTGGACAGTGAATGGTAATGACATATATTCTGCTGTCACTGGGAATGTAGGAATTGGAGTAACGAGTCCGGGAGCAAAGCTTGCTGTAAATGGAGAATTACTTGTGGGGACAAATTATCCAGATGTGAATTCGATAGCTGTTTTTCGTAGAAATGTTAGTTTTGAAGGAATAGCAGTTAAAGCGCCTGATGGACCACGTATATATTTTGATGAGGGTGTCGAAGGGTCTGAGTCGTCACGAGCGTTTATAGGTTTGCAAGAAACAGATAATGCTTTTGTGATGAGAAATTGGGGCGGTGTCGGCAATCAAGTATTATTCAGTGTACAGAGTGGCGGAAGCAGAACAAACTACATAGGCACAACTGAAGTAATGACGCTGCTGCACGATGGTAATGCTGGTTTTGGTACTACATCACCAACACAGAAATTGCATGTTGATGGAAATGCACGAATTACAGGTGGATATTATGATTCAAATAATGAAGCTGGTACATTAGGTCAAATTCTTTCAGCAACTGCAAC
>JAOZUJ010000003.1 GCA_029938745.1 Candidatus Moraniibacteriota bacterium | reverse complement strand
ATATTGTTAGCAAAGAGAAGCTGGTCTCATCGGGAGATACAGTTTTTTGTTTATAATATGGTTTACTGCAAAGCGGGGAGTGAATACAATGTCTAAAAGTAATGCAACAACAAGAGAGGCGAGCACATCAAAGGATGTGCAAGACACAAAAGAAGTTGATGCTACGCCAAGACCAGCAAGAACATCTTGCGAGGTCATTGCACAACAATTTGGGAAAACGATTGTTGAGCCAAAAAAGAAAAAACGTTCAGCTGGGTGGTAAATATCTCACTAAACAAAAACATCATGCAGACATAACAATTGTCTGCATGATGACATATTTCTAACAGTATAAAATTTTTTTATGAAACCAAAAATAATTTCGATCATTGGAGGTAGCGGACAAATGGGACAAAAATTTGCACAGGAATTTTTGTCACAGGGGTATACTGTTTTGATTGCTGATGTTGGCACGCAATTGACGAACAAAGATGTTGCAGCACAGGGAGATGTTGTCATAATAACTGTACCAATACATACAACAATGGATGTCATTGATGAGATTGTGCCAGTAATGAAAAAAGATGCGATGCTCACAGACTTCACGTCTGTAAAGATGTTGCCAATGGAAAAGATGCAAAATGCACAGTCGACAGTTACAGTTGTGGGAGGACATCCGCTCTTTGGTCCAACAACTGATTTTATGCATCAACATTTTATCTTATGTCATGAGCGAGGTGAAAGTTATGTTTCGTGGTATAAAGAGTTTTTGGAATCATTGGGATTGAAAGTATTGGAAATGACAGTGGAGGAACATGATAAACAAATGGCAACAATTCAATGTCTTACACACTTTTCTACATTATCACTTGGTTCTGCATTGGAAAAAATGGATTATGATCTGGAAAAAGGAGAAAAGATTTCAACACCAGTGTATTTAATGCGTTTGTATGGTGTCGGACGGATTTTGGCGCAGGATTCAGATCTTTATGCAGATATGCAAACATATAATCCATATGCAAAAGAAGTGATACAAACATACAAAGAATCCGTTGATGAATTATTTCAAACAGTAAAAGATGGAGACACACAAGCATTTCACGATATTTTTGAGAAAAGTAAAAAATATTTTGGCACAGTGGCAGAGCGCTCAATGGAAGTTACTGATAAATTAATAAAAGTATTATCATGATAAATAAAATTATCACACTTGGTCCGAAGTTTAGTTATTCGTATAATGTTGCTTTTGCACAGTATGCTGATAAAAAAATTGAACCAGTGGACACAATTAGTGAAGTATTTAAAAATTTACGCAGTGGAAATCGCGGAATCGTACCAATTGAAAACATGCAGGGAGGATCTATACGTGAGACGTTTCTTTCTCTTCAAAATAATAATGTACGTATTTTTAATAGTTTTGATTATAAAATTGCACATGTGATTGCAGCTCAAGATAAAAATTTTACAACAGTAATGTCACATGCGCAGGCATTGGTACAGTGCAGTGTATATGTGAATAAGTTACGCAAAAATGGCATCACTGTGACCGAATCACCATCGACATCACGTGCAATGGAGTTGGCTGCAACAGATAAAAATATTGCGGCGATTGGTAGTCCTGATGCAGCAGAATATTATAAACTTAACATTATCAAAAAAAATATTAGTGATAAGCATAATAATGTCACACGTTTTATAGAAATTGGCACAGGTAGGCGATTGATGGCAGGTGAAAAAACATCAATTATTGTTACGCCGAAGAGAGATCGTTCTGGATTATTATTTGAGATTTTGTCTGTTTTTAAGATCAAGGATCTTAATCTATCAAAAATTGAGTCAATTCCAACAGGAAAAAAAATGAATGATTATATTTTTTATATTGATATTGATGAAAGTATGGAAAATAAAAATATGTGTGATGCAATAAATTTCCTCAAAACATTTGTAGATGTAAATGTTTTGGGTAGTTATAATATTATTAAATAAAAAATATGTTTGATAAAAATTTAATAGTTTATTTAAACGGGAAATATTTGAAATTAGAAGATGCAAGTATTTCTCCTATGACACATGGGTTGCATTATGGAACAGGTGTCTTTGAAGGAATTAGAGCTTATAAAATAAAAGGAGGAGTTGGTATATTTAGATTGCAAGAACATATAAATAGACTATTCTATTCTGCAAAAAAGCTTGGTTTGGACATTAGTGAGACAAAGAATGAGATAAATAATATTTGCAAGACATTAATACAAAAAAATAATTTAGAGTCAGCATATATTCGTCCATTGGTTTATTTTGACGATTCTGCATTGGGAATGAAAATAGGCATGAATGAGACGCATATTTTAATAGCAGCATTTTATTGGCCAAAGTATCTATCTAATGAAGTTGATGTAAAAATTTCACCGTTTACACGTATTTCTGAAAAAAGTACTGTATGTGATGCAAAAATTTCAGGACATTATACAAATTCATTTATGGCAACGGCTGACGCAAAGAAAGATAATTTTGATGAACCTCTACTTCTTGATCACGATGGGGCTGTGGCAGAGGGGGCTGTGGCTAATGTATTTTTTATCCGTGATAAAAAATTAGTAACACCACAAAAAGGAAAGATTCTTGCCGGTATTACACGAGGCTCAATGATTGAACTTGCAAATAATTTGAGTTATGATGTCTCAGAACGAGAAATATTTCCAGAGGAATTAAAAGATTTTCAAGGAGCATTTTTTACAGGGACAGCATCAGAAATAACACCAATCAAAAAAATAATGTTGCTAAATAACGAGGAGATCATATTTGACACAAAATCTACAAAAGATCTACAAGAGGCATTTGTTGATAGTATTGGTGAAAATAGTATTGATGAAAAGAAATGGTTTACAATGATCTTATAATTTTTTTGGGTACCTTTAAAGATATCTTTAAAGGTACCCAAAATCACTTTATGATGAATTTTGTTTTGTTTGCGTCTGTGTCAAATATCGCAAATGATATTTCATCATGTGGATAAATTGCTAGTTTTCCAGGACTGATAATTGGCACAATGCCAATCTTTTCATCGCGCTTGTAATGTGTGTGTCCATGAAAAACTGCATCATAGTCACGGCTTTTTGCTGCATTTTCAGCGAGTTCTGGATAATGCGTTAAAAAAAACTTTTTATCTTCAATTTCGATTGTATCAAATGAATGTTCGGCAAATGATATATTTTTATTTTCATTGTTTGAAGCTCTGATTATTGATTGTTTATCTCCATCACAATTGCCCCATACAGCATTTATTGGAATGTCATTAACTTGTAATCTTTCAATTATGTATGATGATGTATAATCTCCAAGTGCAAATATATATGATATTTCATCTTGTGTGATTTTTTCTAATGCCCAATTCAAATTTTCAATTTGATCATGGATATCTGATATTATTGCAATTTTCATTTTTTAGTTAGTAGTTGTTAAAATAATCAAAATATAATTCATGTATCTTTTGTGTGAGTTGTCCTGGTTTTTCATTTCCAATTTTTTGTGAGTCAACTTTTGTGATTGGGAGAATGTTTTTTGCAGAACCTGTAATAAATACCTCATCTGCATCAAAAAGTTGTTTTTTTGTAATTTTTTGCTCATGGACAGAAATATTATTTTTCTTTGCAAGTTTAATAACAAGTTTGCGTGTGATACCTGAGAGAATGTCGTCTTTTGGTGTGAATAGCTCATTATTCTTGATTATAAAAATATTTGCTGTTGTGCATTCAAGAATGTTTTTTTTATCAAGATAGAGAATTTCAATGGCATTACGACGATTTTTTTCTTTTTGTTTTTTGATAGCTTCAATATAATTTGTTGTTTTGCTTGCATGATTGTCTCTGGAAAATTCATGTGTTATGATGCTTGCCCCGTTTTTATAAAATTGTTTTTTGGGGAGGAGTTTTGTTATATCATGAATGAGAATGTAAAAAGTGGGTTTTTTTGGCAGTGTGATGCCGTTTTTACTTACTCCAGCGGTTAAAACTGAGCGAATGGCAGGATTTTCGTATGGATTTTTTTGAATCAATGTATTCACAATTGCAGTAAATTCTTTTTTATTTATTGGCAATGTCAGCTGTAGTTCATCTGCGCTACGCTTAAGGCGCATCCAATGATCATGGAGTAGAAATGGCTTATTGTCTTTTGTTGTACACATAAAGTCAAACACACCATAGCCGCGTAAGATACCAAGGTCATATGGGCTAATGCAAGCGTTTTTTTCTTCCACAATCTTTTCATTTATGTAACAATATTTTTTCATATGTTTTTGTTTAAAGGAATCTTCATTATACAATCATTGACAATGGTGTGCAAGGGATGTATTCTTCTTTGAAGTACATAATATGTATTTTTTGTTCTACAGTGACATGTTTATTTAACAAATAGGAAGGAGACGCAAAATGAGATTACCGATAGAGTTAGCACAGTGGCAGTTTGGTTATGTATTATTTTTTATTATTGCCACGTGTTTGGTGATGGAGGCACTCAGATGTTCTGCTCTGAGGACGGGATGTGTGAGAGTGCTCATTTCAGGTGTAACTCTGATGCTTGTTGGCATTGCATCTATTTTCTTTGATTTGAACATTGTCATGTTAGGACTTGAGCAATATGGTAGATGTCTATTGCCTGAAATTATGGCAGCAACGTTTGCTGCTGAGATGCTTGTGTGGGCAGCCTGTATTTTGATTAGTGCTGTGTATTTTGCACTAAGGTATGATGTAATAAAAACATGGAACAGCATGCCACAACTTTGTATGGTAATGGTGCCAACTGCAGCAATGATGATTATAGTGACAAAATTCACAAATCATCCTGTGCGACATGAAGAAGCCCAGCTCTTGCGAGAAACAATTTTTGTATTTATTCCAGCTGTAACATTTGGTGCTGTCATTTTTGGAAGGATCATGAAGAGAATGTCTCAAGCATAAAACAAAACAACCTGTACACAAAGTGTACGGGTTGTTTTTCTTTGTTGCCCGGGTAGGGATCGAACCTACGCATAACGGGATCAAAACCCGTTGCCTTACCGCTTGGCTACCGGGCAGTAGCGGGTAGCACGTAATTTACATACTATACTATTTCTAATTTTTTTTCAAGTGTTGTAGAGACATGCCTACCTGCCGGTAAGCAGGTTGCAATGTGTCTGATTATAATGGCATTACTCTGTAACAGTGCTTCCCATAAGTTGTTTTGCATAGGAAAGAAGCTCTGATGAATCATTCTTTTCTTTATCCTGTACAATTACATCAATTTTCATAGGCATGTCAAATTTTGTTCGTAGAACTTTTTCAATCATTGCACGATTTTCTGCTTGCATAATTTTGTCTTTGTAAAATGAAAATGTCGTGCAGATGGTGATTGTTTTGTCTTGGATAATTTGTACTTCGCATTGAGTCAGGAGTTTGCTGACAGATTTATTTTTTTCATCTATTTCATCTATGCATTGTTTCCATGTTGTTAAAGATTCTTTTGATTGTGGATGAATCTCAGTGGACGATTGGTCTAATGCAGTCGTAGCTAATTTGTCAGACTTTTTTGTAGATTGTGATTTTGCCTGTGATTGTTTCATTTCGCTTGCTTCTTTTGTTGATTTATTTTGTGGTTTTTGTTCTGTTGTGTTGGTTGTGGTTACTATTTTTGTACCACAAATATTTACAGATGCAACTTCAATTGGTAATTGTACGATTGTTGTATTTTTTGTTTTTTGTAGAGCTGTCACACATTCTTCAATCATCATGATAATCTCTTGTGGTGTAAGTTGATCTGCAAGTTTTTGTAACGCATCAATTTCTGACTTTGGTATTGATATGAGATTACGAATGTCATTATCGGTAGTATTGAGAGAAAGAAATAGGAGAATACGTAATTTTTCAATAATTGACCGAATAAATGCTTCCATGTTGTAGCCACTGTGCACAACACTATTAATTGTGGTCATTGCAGATGCAATATCTTTGTTTGTAAATGCTTCAAGTAGTGCCGAAACTTCAGCGGTTGTGGTTGTGCCAAGAATTTGAGCAACTTCCTCAACTGTGATGTCTTTGTCTTCAAGTGCAAAAATTTGTGCAAGAATACTCTCTGCGTCACGCATACCGCCGTCAGCTGCGATTGCAATCATTTCCAATGCTTCTGGTGCAATTTTAACTTTTTCTTTTTTTGCAATGATCGTGAGTTTTTTGATGATGTCATCAATGCTAAATCGAGCAAAATCAAAACGCTGACAACGAGAAAGAATTGTTTTTGGTACTTTATGAATTTCTGTTGTTGCAAGGATAAATATCACATGCTCAGGAGGTTCTTCAAGTGTTTTAAGTAGGGCGTTGAATGCGGCAGTTGAGAGCATGTGAACTTCATCGATAATATATATTTTGTATTTCGCTTCAGTCGGTGTTACGCCAATTGTCTCTTTGAGTTTGCGAATATCTTCAACGCCAGTATTGGAGGCAGCGTCAATTTCAATGACATCCATTGATTTTCCATCCGCAAGTCGTTTTGCAACATCTTTTGATACAGGTTCAAAGCCTTTACGCTTTTGAGTGTTCACCGCTGTTGCAAAGAGTCGTGCGACTGTTGTTTTCCCTGTGCCACGTGGACCAGTGAAAAGATATGCATGTCCGATACGGTTTTGTGTGATTGCATTTTGTAGAGTTTTAACAATTGTATCTTGACCAAGGACATCTGAAAACTTTTGTGGACGGTATATTCGATATAATGTTTTTGACATAATGGGTAATATTATAATATATTTTATAGTATAGCATAACGCAAGAAATTCAAATAGATTTGATTTTTTGAATTGTTCTTTTCAATACAAGGAGGAGGGATAGATGCATAAAAATAATATTGCAAATGAATCGTATTTAGTGCATGAAAATATAGAAAATTCTCTGTATTTTGGAACACATACTATACGATATTTGTTGCGCATGTATCGTATGCAATATGTTACAGTTGGCGCACAATTGAAAAATATTCATAGTATTACACATTCTGTAGATTTAGTTCATTTGGCGCAAAGATATATTCAATTGGAATTTCAAATGAAGGAATTACAACGAATACTTTTATGTGCGCAGTGCAAGCCACCATTATCAATGTGTAGACGTTCAGATTGGTTTTTTATGAATGAAAGAGTAATCTGTTTTGTGCCAGAAAGTGAAAGTTTGTTTATTGAAGCACAGATATATAATGATAATGGTATATTACATGATGGACAACGCGCATTGTCTGTTGTGTATGATTGGCATATCATACAAAATTGTTTTTTAAATGGGTATGGGGGATTGTATAGCATTTGTGATCCATATATTTTAAAACAATGGGAATATGAATATCTCAAAACACATTTGCAATTTGCGCGATTGTGGATTCGATATTGTGTGCGTAGCAATTATTCTTTTGGTGAAGCAATATATTTTTCACATGCATTGTAAGTTTTTTTGTACAGAAACCACACAATATAATTTATTGTGTGGTTTTTACTATACTAAAGCAAAGTGTGAAATTATTTTTTGAAAACAAAAAGTTTATATCCTAAGAAATTCCATACGAGAGATGCAAGTGTTGCGCAAGCTGCTGCAATATTTGCAAGTTGCTCTGGTGTAACAAATGTTGTTTGTTTGAATAAAAATATAATTAGTGAAGCAAGTCCAACATTAATAATGAAGCCACTTACGCTAATGATGACAAAACGTCCAACTTCTTTTTTATCTGATTTCTTTTTTGAATCAAATGTCCAATACTTATTCCAAAAATATGCACTGATTGCTGCTATGATAAATGATATCCCTTTGAAAAGGGAAAACCCCATGCCAGATGCTATACCGGTAATTGCAATGAGGAGATTTAATACACCCCAGTCAAGAAAAGTATTAAATGCACCAACAGCTGCAAATTTTGCAATTTGAAATATAACAGGAATATATTTACCAATCAGTCCTGCAATGCCAAGTGCTATGTTGGCAAAAATGACAAAAAATATCATCAGTATAATGACATTGGTAAAAGTAATTGGTATAGGTGATATATTTAGATTAATGAGTATTGGGACGGAAAATAACGCAAAAGAAGCGCCAATGAATGAGACCAAATAAAAATCAGTACGATTTATTTGCAATCGTTTTTCTTGTTCCATAAGATCATTTCTATTACTCTTTTTATTTATTCAGTTTGTTGCATTTCAGCACGAATTTCTTTTTCAATTTCGTCGATGTCTGGAACCCATTCCTCTATAATATCTTTGTCAGTAGTATCTTCTGTAACTATTTCATCTTGTGATGTATTGTCATCGACGATGTCGCTAGCAGTGTCATCAGATTCATCAACAATATCAGTAGTATCATCTGGTGTCGCATCGTTACTTCCAGTAAGAATTGCATTTGCTGTTTTAGGTGTGTCATCATCGGATGATTGTTCTAGTGCATCAATTGCTGGCGCTGCAGCCGGATTGTTGGTGTGTTGTAAAATTGCTTCGATTGATGCCCATTGTGCACTTTCTTCTTGTGATGTCACAATCGCTACTTCGTCACCTGGTTGTGCATCAAAATATGTAATGGAAGCGAGAAGTACTTTGAATGGCTTACCATCAACTGCTACAAAATAATTGCCACTTGCATCCTGCCCAACAATACCAATATGATTTTGTCGTGGCACGGGTCCGATTTGCTTGTATATAAAAGAGCCATTTGACACAATTGTCAACTTGAGAAAATCACCTTCAACTAATTTTGATTTTGATGCGTAATTTGCTGGAATTGGATATTGTTTGCCATCTGTACCAATCATAATCTGACCATCAAATGTTCCTTGAATAACATTGCCATCTTCATCGTCAACTTTTTTTCTTCGCCCAACTTTTTTCTTGCCTTCAAGCTGAAGAAGCATTGCTTTTGCGCTTTGCATTGTTTGCTCCGCACTTGTGATCATGTCACGCAGAGATTGTATTTTTAAGTCTTTTTCCTCAGAGGAAAGACCCTTTAAATCATCAGTCATATATTCTTTTAATTTGTTTTTATTTTACATCATAATTATAACATATAATTTATGATGCAACAAATCTTTTATTATTATGTCTACTTATGTAGTACGGTTATTAAAACTCTTTCTTTCAGAGTCTTTTCTTTTTACACCAAATACTGTATAGTGTCAAGACCAAAGAGGATATTAGTGAGGTAGCAGTGTTGATTATTTATTATATTATGTATGAAGAATTTTTTTATAAAAACTTTTGGGTGTCAGCAAAACGTTGCTGATTCAGAACGAATTGTCAGATATTATGAATCACGTGGTTATACACAAGTAGATAGTGAAAATGACGCGGAACTAGTTGTGATCAATACGTGTATGATACGGGACAAGGCAGAAGAGCGAGTCTATGGATATATTCGTAACCTCAAAAAACAAAGTCAAAAAGATGAGCATGAACAACATATCATTTTAACCGGGTGTATTGTGGGTGCTACAGCACGTGAGCCAAGTGGTAAAATGAAAAAGAAATTACAAAAACGTATTCCAGATGTGGAATTGATGCCAATTGAAGATGTGGGATTTGAATATGAGCCAAAGCGAACAGATAAAAGGCATGCATGGGTTGTAATATCAAATGGATGTAATAATTATTGTGCATTTTGTATCGTACCATTTGCACGTGGAAAAGAAATTTCTCGATCGTACGCGGATATTATGATTGAGGTAAAGCAATTGGCGAGTGATGGTTATACGTCAATCACGCTTCTTGGACAAAATGTAAATTCATATGGATCTGACCTTGTGCTTTCACAAGGAAAGGAGGAGCAAAATAAATATAAGATACCAAATGGCAAAGAGGTTTCTCCTGTGATGGTAAATCATCTCGGTAGGACACGTATCCCGACACTATTTCCATTTCTACTAGATGATGTTGCGCAGGTTGGTGGTATTGAAACGGTGACATTTACGAGTTCAAATCCATGGGACTTTTCCGATGAGCTCATTGATGTGATTGCGCGCAATGAAAATATTGATCGACTGCTACATCTACCAGTACAATCAGGAAGTGATAAAATTATCAAAAAAATGAATCGGTGGTATAGTGTAGAGGATTTTGTGGCATTAACAGATCGCATTAAAGAAAAAATATCTGGTGTGGATTTTGTGACGGATATTATTGTGGGATTTCCAGGAGAAACAGAAGAAGATTTTCAAAAAAGTATAGAGCTGTCAAAGAATGTGGGATTTGTACGAGCATTTATCGGATGTTATTCAGAACGCCCAGGAACACTCGCATCAGAAGATTTACCAGATACAATTTCATGGGAAGAAAAAAAACGACGATGGCACATTCTTAATGATCTAATCAATAAGCCAAATACTGGTGTAAGTTATTCCAAAGACTGGATTCGCACACGCAAAAGACGTGATGTATAATAAAAAAAATTATGAAAACATTAAAGTTCCGGAAAAAATTGAGCGAGTTAATTTTGGCAGGAAATAAAACAACTACGTGGAGGCTTTTTGATGATAAAGATTTATCTATTGGTGATCAGGTGTCTTTTGTCGTGTGGGAGAGCGGTCAAGAATTTGCACGTGTTGAGATTATTTTTGTAAAAGAAACAATATTTGGTGCGTTAACAGAAATAGATTGGGATGGACACGAAAAGTTTTCGTCAGATGATGAAATGTACAAAACATATGAAAAATATTATAACAGAAAAGTTGATAAGAATAGTCCTGTAAAAATTATCAAATTTCGATTTTTGTAGGATTATTTGGTATAATGATATATGAAGATAATTTATTATTGAATGAGGATTTATGGAAAAAAAATTACAACCGTTTTCTGAGGATATTGTGTTTTTTGATGCAGAATTTACAGGACATGATCTTGCAAATGATCAATTAATGTCAATTGGTATGGTGTCGCTAGATGGAGAACGAGAAATGTATTTTGAATTGGATTATGACAAAGAGCATGTCAGTGAGTGGGTGCGAGAAAATGTTGTACCATATTTGACACAAGAAAAAATTTCACGAGAAGATGCGCGTACTCGCATACGAGAATTTTGTGGCAAGAGCGAGCCACATCTTGTTGCAACAGTAAATCAATATGATATGGCTTTTTGGCATAAGTTATTCAACGGCGAAGAAGAGCCGATTCATCCAATTCCAATTGATTTTGCATCGATGCTTTTTGCAATTGGGTTGAATCCTGCACGGGACATTGATGGAGAAAAAAAGAATTTTTTTGCGAGCATTGGTGTCGATACAGAAAAATATCAAATTCACAATGCACTCGATGATGCACGATTGATGCGCGAAGCATATATTATATTAACACAAGAAAAGTAAATGATTAATCACGTAATTAATCATGTGATTAAATAGGTAATTAAATTTTAAATTAAAATCATGACGAAAAAAAATGAATTATACAAGTGTGAGGTGTGTGGAAACATTGTATCAGTAATGCATGTGGGTGCTGGAGCACTTGTGTGTTGTGGACAAGAAATGAAGTTATTAGAAGCAGGTGTGGAGGACGCAGCAGTTGAAAAACATATTCCGTTTGTTAGTCGGAATGATGATGGTATTCGCGTACAAATTGGTGAAGTATTGCACCCAATGGATGAAGATCATTATATTGAGTGGATTACGCTTGTTGCAAATAATAAAACAAAAACAGTTTTTCTGGCACCAGGTGATGCGCCAGAAGCACAATTTACCACGACTGCCCAGAAAGTGACAGTTTATGCATATTGTAATTTACATGGATTATGGAAAGCAGAAGCATAGAATAAGCAATATAATCATCTATTAAAAAAGTGTATGAGTTATACACTTTTTTGTATGTTGCATACAAAAAATAATTATTGTATAATAATTAGTGGAGGGGTGACACTTATAAAATGAGCGTAAAAAGACGAGGTCGTAAACGCCATAAGAGTCAGTCTATCCGTGTAAATCAGTTAAGCAGACATACGTTATGGAACGAGATGCACAATTTGTCGAGGAAGTAGTGAAAATGCTTGTTGACAATCCTGACGACGTAAAGGTTGATCGTAAAGTTGACGAGATGGGTGTACTTATTTCTCTTGATGTAAATCAAGAAGACATGGGTATGGTTATCGGTCGCGAAGGTTCTACTGCGAAAGCATTGCGAACTCTACTCCGTGTAGTAGGAGCACGCAATAATGCACGCGTAAACCTAAAGATCAACGAGCCAGAAGGTTCTGATCGCCCAGCTCGCAAAGAACGAGGAGAAGAACGAGAAGAGGGTGAAAAGAAAACTCTTGACGAAGTTGTTGGAGATATTCAAATCTAAAGAAACTTCAAGCGAAACTATTGTAAGAATAGTCTCAACAAAAACCATTCACTTTTAGTGAGTGGTTTTTTGTTATTTTGTTATGTGCTATAATAAAAAGAGGATAAAATAAATAGTTAATATAAAATAATGGAAAATAAAAAAAGTGCAATTATAATTTCTGCAGTGGCAGTTCTGCTGTTTATTGTGGTTAGCTCTATATTTATATATAAATCAAAAAATGATACTGCAAATCAGGGTAATGACAGTATTACAATAAATACAAGTATTTCAGATGATCTAAAAAATAATAGATTTGATGATGCGCTTGTAAAAATTGATGAACTTTTGGCTGAGGATCCAAATAATATAGATTTACTGCTTGCAAAAGCGGAAGTTCTATTGGCAAAGGGCTCAGCTCAGTTTAAAGAAGAGGAATATGCTCTCAAAGCTCAGGAGATTATTAAGAGTGTGTTAGAAAAAGATCCTGAAAATGCAGAAGCTTATAGACTCATGGGATATTCATATGAAATTCAAAATATGTTTGATGATGCCCTTGTAAATTACAATACTGCATTAACTTTTGAAGAAACATCGAATACGTACAATTGGATTGGGCACATATATGAATTGAGGGGCAATATGGAAGTAGCAGAAAAATTTTATGAGAAAGCATATCAAATGGATGAAGGCAATCGAACAGTGATGCGTAATTTAGCTAGGATTTATATGAGTACAGGCAGGATGGATAAAGCTCATAAAATTTTAGAAGACATAATTGAAATGCCAGTAGATAATATTAGTGCTGTGGCTGGGGACTATCATTCATTGGGTGTGATTGATTTTGAAGAACAGGAAATGGATGCGGCTAAGGCAAATTTTGAAAAAGCTCTCACAATAGATCCAACCTTCATGCTTGCTCAGGTAGAACTAGAAAAAATTAAAATTTTATTTACAGATAAAAAAAATGACGCAATTGTTAACTTGACTAAAATTTCACAAAATTATCCAAAACAAGTTTTTCCAGTTGAATGGTTGGGATTTGCTTATTTGGAAAGTGATAAGATGGATGAGGCTATTATTTCTTTTGAAAAGGCTCTAGAAATATTGCCTTCGGATATTACCTTAATGCCACAACAACGCACTTTGATTCGTTCAAGATTGAATTATTATTTATCAATTGCATATTCTTTAAATGAACAAACAGAAGAATCAAAAGATCATCTTCTGAGAGCTATGGAGGGCATGAATGAAGCTACAATGACAATGATAACTCATTCTTTACAGCAAGGTGAAAATGGGCCATATAAGAACATGATGCAAGATCAAGACATTGTGAATCTAATTAATCAATTAAATAACTAATCATTATGAATAAAGCAATAAAAATAAGTTTTGTAGTATTCTTGATGAGCATAGGGTTTTTCTTGGCAGATGCGAACGTTGAAGCTAAGACTGCTACGGCGACATGTATTAATAAACATGCAGGGTTCTGTGGAGTACTTGGATTGTCTTCGGGTCAATCAACAGTGGTTAATTTTGAATCTGCAAAAAGTAAATTGGAAGCATATTACAATAAAAATTCAGGAGCTTTAGCATGGTCGTATATGGAAGGCAGTGGTAGTACTTATTATTGGGTTTGTGTGAATATGCCTGTTATTAGATTTGATATACATTGTACACCAAGTTGGGGAAACTGTAGTAAAAGCTGTGGAACAGGATGGCAATATGACGGTTGTGGAGGCTCTAAGAAATGTAATACACATCCATGTCCAATACCAGGTGCTTGTAAATCTGGTTTAGGTGCACCAAGCGGAGGGCTATGTACAACGAGTGATAATATTTTATCTAAGGCAAGTAGTGGTCTTTGTGCTAGTGGTGACCGTACAAGTTTTGGTGGTAGCGGTACTGATGCAGAGCCATGGACATGGAGTTGTAATGGCAAATATGGTAGTAAGGTAAATAAAAATTGCTGTGCACGACTTGCACCAGGTAGATGTGCTCCAGGATCCAATCCTAAAGAATTTACTTATCCAAAAAATGGTTGGCCAACGGGTTTTAACTTTTGTGATCCAGATTCAGCATACACAATACCATCTAGTGTTACATTAAATCAATTGCCATCAGATGCAACCTCTGCTTCGGTAGTACAAACGACATGGGACTGTGAAACAGCAAATGGAGGTACGACAAATAGTGCTTGTATTGCAGAGTTGTCGGCACCAACGGTATCATGTGGACCGCAAACAACTCTAGGAGAGATAAATACAGAACCAGCAGAACCGCCAGCCTTTTGTGAATCAACGGGTGGTGGTGTGACGGTATCACCAGTAGTGGCATTAACAAGTGGTGGCAACTGGACATGGGGCTGTCAACATAATGACTTCTCAAATATTATAGCTGATCCATCATGCAGTAGACCAAGTTGCATAGCAAGTGACCCAATAAATGTAGTGAATCCAATAATGCTTTCGGAAGACATGAAATCACACATAAGTCTCGATTGTCCAGGTAGTAACAATTTATGTTGTACTGTAACGAGTGATAGACACAATATTCCGGTTACAGTATGTTCAGGTAAACCAGGAGACATAAAAATTGAGCCAGGTGTAAATGATCTATCAGCAATATGTTGGTTTGACGAAACGTACGATCCAAACAATCCACACAATCCAAATAATCCAAACGATCCAAATACTCCAGCATGTAATAGCACAACGGAAACGTGTATTATTGATGTAAATGTAAATTCTGTATCAACAGCATGTATGGAATCACAATGTACAGCAAGTGGAACATGTGCAAAGGCACCTATAATTGCCGCTGATAAAACAGCATGTAAATCAAGTTGTAATTCAAATGCAGATTGTTCCAGTGGACGCATGATAGAGACAAAGCCATAAAGAAATGTAAAAATGACAAAAAATGTTATTTCAACAAAAGCCATTACGAGTTGTGATGGCTTTTTGTTCTATGCGTTAAATATAAAAAATAACCCACACACGTCATTGACGGTGTGGGGTCTAGTGCAATGTAGATTGCTATCTTTATACTTTTTTAATAGCCTTGCAATGTCTTTTTTTATGAGATATTTTCCGTAGTTGGAATGTAAGAGAGAAAGCCACATGCTTCAATGGCTTCAGACATAATTCGTTTATTGACAACACCGGCCTGTTCGGAAAATCCAGCACCTCCAATATGGACACCTTTTTTTGTGTAAATTGGGCAACCTCCTGGAAATGGAGCATCGATGTGTCCAGAGAGTGCTGCATTATTTGCTGCAATGGCGTATGTCATGGGACTTTCGTAGCCGTTCAATATGCCATAAATGAAATTATCATTAGTGTCAACAATAACGACGGATCCGGTCATACCTAGTGTATCCGCAATGGCAATTGCAGAATCAACAATTTTTTCAGCATCTTTCCTGCTGAAGTGTACAGTATCCATTTTTTTCATTAGTCAGAATCTCCTTTTGGTATTCGTTAGATAATTATTGCCTAACGAAAAATGTAATTGATAGTATCACACGAAATTTATCTTTTGTCAATGAGATAAAGCATAAAAATAAATTTTATGTTAAAGTAATGTGGTGATATTAAAGCATTATTTAATAACTAAATTATGAAGCAAAAGAAAATTGTGACAATTGGCGGGGGGACGGGATCGTTTACACTTTTGTCTGGGCTCAAAAATTATCAGTATGACATTAGTGCTGTTGTGACGATGGCAGACGACGGTGGGTCGACTGGGAAACTGAGAGATGAACTTGGTGTATTGCCACCAGGAGATATTCGTCAATGTCTTGTGGCACTTTCTGATTCGTCAGACGAATGGCGAGAACTTATGAATTATCGTTTTGAGAGTGGTGGACTAGAGGGACATAATTTCGGAAATTTATTACTCTCTGCATTGGAAAAAATAAATGGGAGTTTCTCAAGTGGTATTATAGAAGCAATCAAAATTCTTAATGTAAAAGGTAGTGTAATACCAGTGAGTGAGGATGATATGCGTCTTACGATCAAGCTCAATGACGGGTGCATTATCACTGGAGAGAAGGAGTTGGATGAGAATCAACAAATTCGTGAAACTGGTATATATGAAGTACGATTAGCTCATCCTGTACGTGCAAATAAGCGAGCGGTAAGAGCAATTGAAAATGCGAATTTTGTGATTATTGGTCCAGGAGATCATTATGGGAGCATTGTGCCAAATTTGTTGATCAGTGGTATTAAAAACGCAATTAAAAAAACAAAAGCAAGGGTTATTTTTGTTGCACCACTGACAAATAAAATGGGACAAACAGACGGATTTACAGTGGAGGATTATGTACAAAATATTGAAAAGTTAATTGGGAAAAAACGTATTAACTTTGTCGTGTATAATTCTAAAAAGCCACATAAGAACATGATAAAGCGTTATGAGAAAAAAGAGGGAAAAAATTTACTCGTAATGTGTGAAAATACAAAGAATAAAAAATATAAAATTGTAGAAGGTGATCTATTAAGAAAGGAAAAAATTATAAAAGAAAATGGTGATAAGCTTGCACATACACGTGCGTTTATCCGTCATGACAGCGACAAACTCGCACGTGCAATTGCACTTATTACAGAGTATAGTGAATATAAGTCGCTCAACATCAGTTAAAAGTTTTTAAAGTAATGAATAAAGAAAAACAGGAAAAAATAGAATACACACAATTTCAGAAAAAACCGATTGCGTTTATGTTTTTTGTGATGCAACAAAAAAAGTGGTTTGGTGTTGTGGCTATTTTTTGTATTTTGGTTGCTGGCATTGTACAAGCTTTGTTATATCCGTTAATTGGAAATATTACTGATGTGCTCAGTGGTGTTTCGGGTACAAATAAAAGTGTGTACATGTTATCATTTTTGTTTATTATCGCTCTTATTATCAAAAATATTTTTTATCGTATGAGTGGGTTTTTTGCAGCACATTGGATATCATTTATAGAAATTTTTTCTGTACAGGTTTCTTTTGATTATTTATTGGATCATAGTGCTTCTTATTTTTCTGATCGTCTTAGTGGTAAATTGCAAAATAAGCTTTATAATATTGCAAACGCAGTAGCTAGTATTATGCCACTATTGTTGTGGAATATTCTAACTTTTATTATTAAGGTTGTAGCACTTATTATTATTTCTTTTATGGTAAGTGCGGTGATTGGATGGACTGTGATATTTTTTATTACAGTGTCAATTGTGTACAATGCGATTGTTTCACAGAAGGTTTCGGTGTATGCACGCGAAACAGCTGAGAGAAGTTCACATGCACGCGGTGTGCTTGTAGATATTATAAGTAACATTTTGGCGACAAAACAGAACTGTGCTACTAAAAGAGAGTCAAAAAGAGTGAATGGCGTATTAGATTCTTATAGAAAAATGCATCGAAAAACGTGGTGGTCTTTTGATATTATTTTATTGTTTAGCAATTTTATTGTTATTAGCATGATCGCTGTTACGATGTTCATGTCATTGCATTTTTGGCAAACTGGCTCGATGAGTGTAGGTGATGTTATTATGTTGTTTACAATGCTTCTTATGCTATATGGTGATCTCGAATTTTTGAGTATGACATTCAATAAATTTATGGAGCAATATGGACAGTTAAAAGAGGGATTAGAAGAAGTTTTTATTTCGCATGATATTATAGATGATAAAGATGCACAGATTGTGAAAATAAAAGATGGAGAGATTATATTTGATGATGTGCATTTTTATTATGAGAAGAATGATGATCGAGCTGTATTTGAGAAATTATCAGTAACAATTCCAGCAGGACAAAAAATTGGACTTGTCGGAGAATCGGGTGAAGGTAAGTCAACATTTGTGAGTCTACTCTTGCGATTTATGGATGTTGCGTCAGGGAAGATCATAATTGATGGACATGATACGAAGCATATGCGGCAAAATGATCTTCGTAGTGCAATTGCATATGTGCCACAAGAAGCATTGTTATTTCATAGAACATTGGAAGAAAATATAAAATATAGCAATGCTGACGCTACAAAGGATGATGTAAAAACAGCATCAGTTCGTGCGCATGCACTAGAATTTATTAACAGTTTTCCACAAAAATTTGATACACTTGTCGGAGAGCGCGGCGTTAAACTTTCAGGCGGACAAAAACAGCGCGTGATGATCGCACGTGCAATGCTTAAGGCTTCACCGATTCTAGTACTCGATGAAGCAACGAGCTCATTGGATTCGCATTCAGAAAAATTGATTCAAGAGGCATTGGAAGAACTCATGAAAGGACGTACGACACTTGTGATTGCACATCGATTGAGCACACTCAAGCAAATGGATAGAATTATTGTGTTTGACGGTGGTAAAATCGTGGAAGATGGAACACATGCAGAATTGTTAGAACAAAAAGGAAAATATTTTGAATTGTGGCAACACCAAACGGGAGCTCTACAATAATGAAGAATTAAGAATTAAAAATATCTAAAATGAAAATATTTGTAGATTTTGACAATACGATTTTTGATACACATCATATTTTTTTGGAAAAGTTTTATGATGTATTTTATCAATATGGTGTGTCACGAAGTGTCTTTGATGATACGTTGCCACATTTTTCAAAAACAGCTTTACAGACAGGTAAATGTTATTCACCGCGAGAACATATAAAAATGATCAAAAAAACAACAGGAAAAACTATTGATGAAAAAGTTTTTTTGCAAGAAATGGCAATATTTTTAGAAGATCTTGAAGAATGTATATTTGAAGATTTTTATGCATTTGTTAATCAATACAATAAAGAAGATCTTATTATTTTGTCATATGGTAATGAGGAGTTTCAAAATCAAAAGATTGATGGTTCTGGAATAGAGCAGTTTTTTGCAAACGTAATTATTACACAGGGTGATAAAGCTAAAGAAATTAAAAAATATATGCAAAATTTTCCAAGTGAGGTGGCTGTGCTCATTGATGATAAATTAGGATATTTTGTAAGTGTGAAAGAGTTATCAATTGATACTAAAACAGTACACATATTACGCGGTGATAATATATGTGATAATAATGATGCCTTTTGTGATACACACATCAACAATTTAAATGAAATAGATGATATAATAAAATAAGTGATAACAAATTACTCATTAATATATATACCCATTGGTAGGCAGTCTAATTACTAATATACTAAAACTATGTGTGGAATCGTAGGATATATTGGCAAAAATAATCGTGCAGGTGAGGTTCTTTTAGATGGGTTGAAGCGGTTGGAATATCGTGGATACGACAGTGCTGGGATGTGTGTGATGGATGAGGATCGTCAGCAAACATTTAAGGCGATTGGCAAAGTGAGTATGCTTGAAAAGAAAATAGCAAAAAGTTGTGTAGAATCAAATATTGGTATTGCACATACGAGATGGGCAACACATGGTAAGCCAAGTATAAAAAATGCACATCCACATACAAGTGGGAAAATTCATTTGGTGCACAATGGCATTATTGAAAATTATCAACAACTTAAACAAGACTTAGCGAATAAAGGACATAAATTTTATTCTCAGACGGACAGTGAGGTAGTCGCACATCTTATTGATGAATATAATAAAAAATATGATTTTGAAGATTCTGTTACGCACGCACTTACTGAAGTTCGTGGTGCATACGCACTTGTTATTTTGCACGAAGATGAGCCTCAAAAGATGATTGTAGTACGAAATAGTTCACCACTTGTGATTGGTGTAGCTGATAGTGAGTTTATAGTTGCGTCAGATGCTTCCGCTATTATTCAACACACGAGTCGTGTGGTGTATTTGGATGATGGTGAGATAGCAGTGATGACGCCAGACACATATTACGTCAAAACATTTAGTGGAAAAAACAAACGTAAAAAAGAACAGATCTTAGATTGGAATGATGAGCAAGCGAAAAAAGAAGGATATGCACATTTTATGCTCAAAGAAATTTTTGAACAACCTGAGTCTGTATCAGATGCACTGCGTGGACGGATTATTGCAAAAGATGGAATGGCAAAGCTCGGGGGATTAACAGAAGTTGAAAAACAATTACGAACCATTGAGCGAATTGTCATCGTGTCATGTGGCACATCATACTGTGCGGGATTGGTGGGAGAATATATGCTAGAAGAATATGCTGGTATTCCGACAGAGGTAGAATATGCGAGTGAATTTCGTTATCGCAAACCACTTGTTGATAAAAAAACGGCAGTGTTAGCAATTTCGCAGTCAGGAGAAACAGCGGACACACTTGCGGCAATTCGTGAGGCAAAAAATAAAGGCGCATTGACGCTTGGAATTGTAAATGCGGTAAGCTCCACAATTGCACGTGAAACTGATGCTGGTGTGTATAATCATGCTGGTCCAGAAATTGCTGTAGCAAGTACAAAAGCATTTACATCTCAATTGTCAATTCTCGTATTGCTTACTGTATTTTTAGGACGACAACGTAACATGTCACTGACAATGGGAAAAAGAATACTTTCTGAATTACAAAGAATTCCAAAGAAAATTGATCAAATATTTGAAGGAGAAAAAGACATTAAACGGATCGCTAAAAAATATAGCAAATATGACAGCATGTTTTATCTAGGGAGAAAATATAATTTCCCCATTGCTGTGGAGGGTGCACTTAAAATTAAAGAAATTTCATATATTCACGCAGAAGGATATCCATCTGGCGAAATGAAACATGGTCCGATTGCACTTATTGATAAAGACTTTCCATCTGTTGTTCTTGCACCAAAAGATAGTGTGTATGAAAAAACAATTTCAACAATAGAAGAGATTAAGGCGCGTAGTGGAAAGGTGGTTGCAATTGCAACAGTTGGTTCAAAGGATATAGAGAATATTGCAAATGATGTAATCTATATTCCAAAAACACTTGAGATGTTAACTCCACTTCTCATGGTAATTCCATTGCAGTTACTTGCATACTATGCCGGAGTAACAAAGGGATATGACGTGGACCAACCACGAAACCTTGCCAAAAGCGTGACAGTTGAATAATGTGACTACGATGTTGTATGTGCTAGAATATATATAATTAATAAAATAAATTTTAAGTGTTATGGGTGAATTTAAATATGTTCCAAAGACAGTAGGGAATCGAGTCCCATTAGATCAAGTCACAACTTCGGATAAAGAAATTGATCAGATTCGAGCACAGATGACTACTCCAGCAGAAGATGAAAGAATAAGAGGCGAGAGTGCGCAAAGAGAATCTGATCAGCAGGCATTGTGGAAAAAACAAGCTCAGAAAGCACAGTCACAATCTAAGGAAGAAAGTCGCAAAGTCCAAAATGAGCTTTATGTAGATCAATTAAAAGAAAATGGCATTTCTCAGCTGTTCGAATTAGGACTGGTAATTAAAAAAATAAGTCCGTTTCTGATAACGCAGCCTGTCGAATGGAGGAGGGAGTACGCTAAAGAGAGTGCGGAGTGTTTGCAAGCAAAGAATTTTTTTGATGGGTATACGGATTTATCTGACAAAGAAATGGAAGTATTTAAAATGTTGAAAAATGATACAGATGTGAATACGATTGTGAAAAAAATATTTTCTTCTGAAACAGAACAAGATGATTTTATCAAAAAATCTATACGAGTAGATCATAAAACGGAGTATACGATGTGTCTAAATGATTTATTGGATGGTGTAGAATAATTTAATAGTGATTAATCACGTGATTAATTATGTGATTATTATTTTTATAATGAACCTTTTAAAAAACTTATTCATGTGTCATTTCGACTGTAGCGGAGCGAAATGGAGAAATCTCTAAACTTACAGTTTTATAATGCTATTACAGCTTTGAGATCTCTCGACTTCGTTATCACTACGCTCGAGATGACAATTTTTTAAAGGTTTTTTAAGAAATCTAATGAAAAAAAACAAAACTATCAGTTATATTATTGGAGTAATGATTATGATAATTATCACAGTTATTATTTTTGTTGTGTACATGCAATATGAAAGTCAAATGAATCTCAATGATGCTCCAGTCGTCTATACTAATGATATAAATAAAAATACGGATGAAGAAAATGTTGGTGCAAAAAATAATGTTGAACAGAGCGAAGATGTTGAAAAATTATTACCATCAGCTGATGATCAAATATATTTTGGTGCTTTCCCAGATTTTGATGGCTCAGAAGATAATGTGACTGTACAAAAAATTGAAGAGTTTAATGTATTAGCTGGAAAGGAAATTGCATGGGCATATTTTTCTAATAATTGGGGAACGGATGGAATCGTTTTTCCACGAGAAAAAGTAAATATTATTGCTGAGACGGGTGCAGTGCCATTTGTACGGATGATGCCACGAAAAGCATTTAATAAAAAGCGTGACAAGGCATTTTCTTTGCAAAAAATTATTGATGGAAAATTTGATGAAGAATTGCATCAATATGCATTAGACGTGAAAGATTACGATGATGCAATATTAATAGATTTTGCAGTTGAGATGAATGGTAATTGGTTTCCTTGGAGTGGAGTGTTTAATGGTGGCGCAAAAAAAGATGATTATGGTGATGCACAAAAAGCAGATGGTCCAGAGAGATTCGTGGATGCATACCGTCATATAATTGATATTTTTCGTCAAGAGAATGTGACAAATGTAACATGGTTTTTTCATCCTGATATTTATTCCTATCCAGAAAACAAATCATGGAATGATCCAAAAGAATATTATCCTGGAGATGATTATATTGATTGGATCGGAGTGAGCGTCTACGGTCCACTACATCCTAATGAAGATTATTGGCAAACTTTTTCTGCAATTATTGCGGAGCGGCAAGATAAGATATTGGAAATTTCAGATACTAAACCTCTGGCACTTTTGGAATTTGGTGTAACAGATCACCATCCACTTGGTCAAAAAACAGACTGGATTATGGATGCAATGAATACAATTTTAGATAAAGATCATCCTATGCAATTCAGTGCAATTTCATGGTGGCATGAAAATTGGGAAGAAAAGGATGAAGTATGGGCAACACTTAGAATTGATTCGTCTCCAGAGTCTCGTGCAATCTTTTCGAAATTTATCATGGACTCATCGCGATTTTCATCAGAACTTTTATTTGAATAATATTGTGTTAAAATATTATTTGATATTTGAAATTTTGTTGTGTAAATTTGAGTAGTATTTTAGACATAGTTGATTTCATGATATAATGAGTTTTTGTTCTTCATATAATAGGACGTGTTTCATTATCGCTACAAAATTGTAGCACAACAAGGGGAGGGTGACTCATGGCAGCAAAACTGACCAAAGTTAATGGCGGTTTTAAAATTCGGGCAACGGTTTCAGATAGTGTTATCGCGCACATTAAAGCGTTTAAAAAAAGGCTTGATGTTAAAACAGCATGGACTGCACGAGTAGATATGACCTGTGATGGTAATGTTTTGGGGTTTGTCCGATCAGATGACTCTATCTCTTGGGATGAGACATGTGCAAATGCTGTTTTGCAGTACGTAAACGGTTGCATCTCTGAATTTGATACGGATGAAACAATTCTTGCTACCAGTGTACAACAATCGTATGATGCGTTGTATCAGCATGACAGCGGAGCCACAGTTAACAAAGTGAGAATGTTTGCAGCATAAGCTGTGGTATTGTCGTAACAAAAATAATGGAAGTGTTGTAAATACAGCGCTTCCATTTTCCTTTTCACTTTCAATTTTTTACTTTATACTAAAGACTATGGAAATGACATTATTACAATCTATTATTTTTGGATTGGTGCAGGGTGTGACGGAGTTTTTGCCGATCTCTAGTTCTGGGCACCTTGTTTTAGTGCAGTATTTTTTTGGGATTGATGAGCCTCCGATTAGTTTTTTTGTAGCACTACATGTTGGCTCGCTCGCTGCAGTACTTATTTATTTCTGGCGTGACTGGCTCAATATCTTTGGTATAAAAAAAGATATGAAGATGTATCAAAAAAATTCAAAACTGCTATTGTATATTATTATTGCAACAATTCCTGCAGTTATTGTAGGACTGATCTTTAATGACAGGGCAGAGAATTTAATTCTTTCACCAATTATCATTGCGTTACTTATTGTTTTTGGCAGTTTTATTTTATTTTTAGCAGATAAATTTTCTGCAAGGACTCGCAAAATGGAAACAATGACATTGAAAAGTTCATTTTTCATTGGCATTGCACAAGTCTTTGCTCTTATCCCAGGTGTGTCGCGTAGCGGTATGACAATTGCAGGTGCACGTATGTGTGCGTTTACCCGTGCTGATGCGGCACGATTTTCATTTCTTATTGCGACGCCAATTATTGCTGGTGCAGGACTAATGCAATTCAAATATCTCATTGCAGATGGTATTAATGGCGTTATGCTTGTGGGTATCTTGGTGTCATTTGCTGCTGCGGTTACGACAATTCACTATTTTCTTGCATTTATCAAAAAAGTGAGTTACGCTGTATTTTTGTATTATTCACTTGGATTACTAGCTGTTGTGAGTATTACTTTTTATATATAATAAGATATTGACATCTTTTTAACTAACTATAAAAATATGAAAACGATTGATGGAAAAAAAATAGCTGCAAAGAAATTACTTGCACTCAAAGATGAGATAAGTGAAATGGAAATCGAACCAACTCTAGCTGTTATTTTAGTAGGGAATGATCCAGCGTCACATTTGTATGTAGACCATAAAGAAAAAGCAGCTAAAGAGATTGGCATAGAGTTGAGAAAATATATATTCGATGAAAATATTGCGAAAGAGGAAGTTGAAGCAAGTATTGAATTTCTTAACAATGATCCAGAAACACACAGTATCATTGTACAGCTTCCATTACCAGTACAATTAGATACAAATGATATTATTGAGCTGATGAATCCAGAAAAAGATGTAGATGGATTTCATCCTATCAATCAAGAAAAATTTTTGAACAATGAGGAATATTTATTTCCAGTTTTCCCTCATGCTATTGTGAGTTTAATTGAAAGTGAAGAAGAAGATCTTACAGATAAAAATGCAGTTGTGATTGGGAAGAGCAATATTTTTGATAATGTGATGACACATGCGTTGAATAATCTTGGCGCTAAAACACAATTTATCTCATGCATAGATAAAAAGCAATTTTCCGAAAAGGAAAATGATGTCATCAATGGTGCAGATATTATTGTGACAGCATGTGGCGTGCCAGGTATATTGTCATGTGATGTGATCAGTGACAATGCAATTGTTATTGATGGAGGTATTAGTAAGGTTGATGGAAAAACAGTTGGAGATGTGGACAAATCTGAGTGCGGTGATCGTGAGATTATCGTCTCACCAGTTCCAGGTGGCGTTGGTCCAGTAACAATTGCGTGTTTACTTGAAAATGTTGTTGAGCTTGCAAAAAAGTAGAACAAAAAAATCAAATTTAAAAATACCCAAATCAAATTATTTTTTGATTTGGGCATTTGTCTATCTGTCATTATGCATTAATATTAAGTGCTTTTTGTACGCTTTCTGTCAAAGTGATGTGTCCAGTACTTAATTCCTCCTGTAATTCCCAGGTATCAATAGAAATGTTGTTTTCGATCATTATAGATATGGCTCGATCCAATTCTTGCATGTCTGTCGGCATGTCCAGTAACTTATTACGGAGAAAGTTTGCTCTGTGATTTTTAAAGAGACCTCTGAACAACCTTAGGTAATAAGCGTCGTCTTGATAATTAATATTACGTTTGGCAATATACCAACACGCACAAAGTGTGGCATTTCGAATTTCTCTCATTTGTTCAAGTGCTTTCATGCTACGCCATGTTTGCACAATAGGATGCGGAGTCAAAAGTCCCCAAAATAAACGACTGCTTTGACAACATGCATGAATTCCGATGCCTAGCTTAGAAGATATCTCATTTGTTTCTGCGGCGATAAATGGCATTATAACCTGTGTTTTGTTGTCGACATATTTTTGAGATTTCTCCCCATTCATTAAGATGATGAAGCTCATATCTTCTCCTGTATTTTGGATTGTTAAATTACTAGGTTTACTAAATTATTTATAAATAAATCTCATTAAGTTTTTGTTTTTTATATTGTGCCTCGGGAGAGACTTGAACTCTCACTGTGTTGCCACAACTGGATTTTGAGTCCAGCGCGTCTACCAATTCCGCCACCGAGGCATTAAATAGTCAAAAGTCACAAAGTCAAAAGTTACAAATTGTTTCCAATTTAAGTAATAATATTTTTGAAAAACGTATTATATGATTTTGTGGATATCTCCTAACTTTATTTACTTGTGGTATTATAGTATAATTGTAACATATAATCAAGACTATATTATAGAGCGGATTTATTTCTTAATGGTATTTTAGTGATGGCAAAAATTATTTCATTTATCAATCAAAAAGGTGGCGTGGGAAAAACAACAAGTTCAGTTAACACGGCAAGTTATTTAGCAGAGGCTGGCAAATTTGTTTTGCTTGTTGATCTTGATCCGCAGGGTAATGCTTCGAGTGGACTTGGCATTGATTTGCAACAAGTGGAGCATAGCTTGTATTCTACAATGATTGATCACAATAGTGATGTGCGTGATGCAATTATTGGAACTGGCATGGAAGGATTAAATATTATTCCAGCAACAGCAGATTTAGCAGGTGCAAATATTGAGTTAGTCGATATGGAAAATCGAGAGTTTCGTTTATATGACTCTTTGCGACAAATTCGTACGGATTATGATTATATCATTATTGATTCACCGCCAAGTTTGGGCATCCTTACGATTAATGGTCTTGTTGCATCGGATGAGATGATCATTCCAGTACAAGCAGAGTATTATGCATTGGAAGGTCTTGGACAATTACTTGAGACGATTGATTTGGTACAAAATAATTTGCAACCAAAACTGAAGATCATGGGGGCGGTAGTTACACTCTATGATCGGAGAAATCGTTTGGCAAAACAAGTAGTACGAGAAATGCGTCATCATTTTCCTGGTAAAGTATTTGATACGGTTATTCCTCGTAGCGTGCGACTCGCAGAGGCGCCGAGTTTTGGTCAATCAATTTCAGTTTTTGATAGTTTTAATAAAGGTGCAAAAGCATATAAATCATTAGCAAAAGAAATAATTGCTCTAGAAAAATAAATATATGATACAAAAACATGGATTGGGACGAGGACTATCTTCGCTAATCCCACAAAAAAATAAAAAATCACAAACACAGTCTACTTTACAAAAACCACATGCGACAAAAACAACACAGACAAAAAAGTCTGAACAAGTAGCAGAGAGTAATGCAGATTGTGATTTTGTTAAAGAAGTTCCAATAGGGCAAGTGCGTGCAAATACTCAACAGCCACGTTTGAGCTTTGATGAGGAAAAACTTGATGAATTGTCTCGCTCTATTAAGGTGCACGGCGTGTTGCAACCACTTATTGCAGTATACAATGGTGATCATTATGAACTTATTGCAGGAGAGCGACGATTGCGTGCATCAAAAAAAGCAGGACTCACAACTGTGCCAGTTATTGTAAAAAATTGTGACAATTATGATGATCAAAAGAAATTAGAATTAGCACTTATAGAAAACATCCAAAGACACGATCTCAATGTGGTTGAGGAGGCAAGATCATATCAAAAACTTGTAGATGAGTTTGGGCTTACACAGGAAGAAATTGCAGTACGTTCAGGAAAAAATCGTTCAGTTGTAGCAAATCGGATACGTCTTCTCACATTGCCAGTCGATGTGCAAAAGGGATTAATCGCAGGTGACATTACAGAGGGGCATGCAAAGGTGATTTTGAGTCTTGTGAATCCGCAAAAACAAATTGCGCTATATAATATAATTATTGGACAAAACTTAACTGTGCGACAAACAGAAGATAAATTATCATCAATTGGTGGCAAAACGCATACGCGTAAAAAAAGTGAACAAACAGTACATGCGCGAAGACTAGAAGATCAGCTGACAAAATATTTTGGTACAAAAGTAAAAGTGAACGAAAGTAAAAACGGTGGAAGTATTACAGTATCGTATTTTTCTCAAGAGGAACTAAAAAACATTTTATCACGATTAAAATTATCGTAATAGACTTCTGACATAACCCTCGTGAATTTGTCATCTCGAGTGGAGTGCTAACGAAGTCGAGAGATCTCAGAGCTGTAATAGTGTTGTAAAGCTGTAAGTTTAGAGATTTCTCCATTCCGCTTTGCTACAGTCGAAATGACAACCGAGAGGTTATGCAAGAGGTCTAATAAAGAAGTCTATTATATATTTTACAATCAAAAAACAACATGTATATTTTATTTACACGTGTTGTTTTTTTATTTATTTTTCATTTTCAACTTCTTGAGCTCTCTTGAGCGCACGTCTAATAGAGCTTTTAGCATTTGATGTTTTGACAAATTCTAGCCAGTCTTGATTTGGCAATTTTCTATTTCTGTCTGTAATAATTTCAACAATCTGTCCATTTTCTACAACGGAATCCAAGGAGGACATCTTGCCATCAATACGTGCACCAATTGTCATATGACCGACATCTGTATGGATTGCATAAGCAAAATCAACAACACTTGCGCCTTCTGGTAGTTCGATGATATCCCCAAGTGGTGTAAATGCAAAAATATGATTTTTCAAAAAATCAACCTTCAGACCTTCCATGAATTCTTCTGGATTATTGCCGAGGTCTTCCTGCCACTCTTTTAGTTGCTGTACCCACTCCACTTCTTTTTTGCTAATTTCATTCTTTTTTGGAAGGAAATAACTTTTCCATCCTTTTGTTTTTTGTGTTTCGTAGAGCCAGTGTGCTGCAATACCAAATTCAGCTTCATCATGCATTTTTTGTGTACGAATCTGCGCTTCTAATACGCGACCATCTGGTCCGAATACTGTTGTATGAATAGATTGATATCCATTTGGCTTTGGTAGAGAAATATAATCTTTAATTCGTCCAATCATTGGTCGATATTTTTTGTGCACAATGCCAAGTGTTTCATAACACGCTGCGACATCTTGTACAATGACACGTACGGCAATCAGATCAAAAACACGATTAATATCCATATCATGTTTTTGCAATTTGAGATAAAGACTCTGAATATTTTTTGCACGTCCATGGATGTCGATTGTAGTGATGCCCTCATTTTTGAGTGCAGCGCCAATTTCTGTGATTGCCTTATCAACATAAAGTTTCTTTTCTTTGAGTTTTGTTTCACTGATATTTTTGGTATATTGATATTCTTTTGGTTGTAAATACATAAAGCAAAGGTCTGCTAATTCTCCGCGTATTTCACCAATTCCTAGGCGATTTGCAATCGGAACATATATTTCCATTGTTTCATTTGCAATGCGTATTTGTTTATCAGGACGAAGATGTTCGAGTGTCTGCATATTATGCAAGCGATCAGCAAGCTTAATAATAACTGTGCGTATGTCAGCGCCCATTGCAAGGAACATTCTACGCCAATTTTCTAATTTATGTTCTTCTTTTGTGCCACGCAGTTTAATGCGACCAAGCTTTGTAATACCCTCGATCATTTGTGCGATATCTGGTCCGAATTTTTTGGAAATAGTTGTTAAAGTTTCAGGTGTGTCTTCTGGTACATCATGCAACAACCCTGCTGCAACTGTACGTGCATCCATCCCTATTGTTGCAAGAATCTTTGCAGTAGAAAGAGGGTGATGAATGTATGGCATGCCACTTTCTCGCTTTTGATCGCCGTGAGCATCACGAGCAAATTCAAAAGCATCACGTACAAGTTTTTCGCCTTCACTTGTGGGTGGATTTTTGAATGCTTTGATAACTTCGTCAATTGTAATTGTTTGTTGTTTCATAGTACTTTTAGTATAAAGTAAAAGTATAAAAGTTGAAAGCATCAGTTGTATCTTTGTCTATTTGTGTAATAATATAAAATATGAATATACATCAGCCACTGGCGGGGCGTGTTCGTCCACAAACATTAAAAGAATTTTACGGGCAGAGTCATTTAATTGGTAAAAAGCAAATTTTGCGTACATTGATCGAAAAAGACAAGATCTCATCAATGATCCTTTGGGGTCCACCAGGTACAGGTAAGACGACTCTGGCACGCATTATTGCACAGGAGACATCGGCAAATTTTGTACAATTATCTGCTATCAACGCAGGAGTTAAAGATGTGCGAAGTGCAATTGCAGATGCAGAGAGTTATGCGCGACTCGGTACAAAGACGATTCTTTTTATTGACGAGGTACATCGATTTAATAAAGCACAACAGGATGCATTTTTGCCAAGTGTTGAGGATGGCACGATTATTTTTATTGGTGCAACAACAGAAAATCCAAGCTTTGAAGTAAATAGTGCGCTTTTGTCGCGTGCGCACGTTTTTGCGTTAGAATCTCTAACAAAGGAAGACATTACACAAATTATTACAAATGCACTTTCTCGTGCACAAGAAAATTTTGACATTGAAGAAATAACGATTCAAAAAGATGCAAGCGATTTTTTGGCGCAAATGTCACATGGGGATGCTCGCATCGCTCTCAATGCACTAGAAATTGCAGTGCAATTTGCACAAGTGGAGAGTGCGGATGATAAATGTATTATTACAAAAAATCATATTGAGCAAGCTTTACAACAGCCAAGTATTTTATATGATAAAAATGGAGAAGAACATTACAATCTTATTTCAGCATTACATAAATCAATGCGTGGTGGTGATGTAAATGCATCAATATATTATTTAGCACGGATGTTAGAGGGTGGAGAAGACCCGCTTTATATTGCACGGCGTGTTGTACGATTTGCATCAGAAGACATTGGTTTGGCAAATTCTTTTGCGCTACCACAAGCAACAGCAGCATATGATGCATGTCGATTTATCGGTTATCCGGAGTGTGGAGTAAATTTGGCACAGGCGGTAATTTATATGGCAAAAAGTAAAAAAAGCATCGCAATATATGACGGATATACAAAAGCACAAGAAGATGTAAAAAAATATGGTAATGTCACGGTGCCATTACATCTCAGGAATGCACCAACAAAAATGATGAAAGACATGGACTATGGGAAGGATTATAAATACACACCACTTGCATCAAAAAAAGATAATAAAAAACAACAATTTTTACCAGATGAATTAAAGGATAAAAAATATATAAAATAAAAGAGCGCCGCGCGAATTCGCACGATGCCCTAGGTGTTTCATGATATAGCTGATTCTGCAGCTCTGTGACCGTATGCTTTATAAAAGTGTTTGCGGAGTGCATACATAAAATTTGTGTCGTCAGCGTGCTTTTTGTCACTTTTTTTAGGTACGCATCGAATGATCTCTTCAATCTCTCCGAGTATGCCATCGAGCTCCCTCTCAAATTTTTTGACAGCAATTCCATTAAGAAGGGAGTGTGGTTGCATGAGCAGAGTTGCCATGTTGTCAACACGCAATTCCAGATCTAATCTTTCCTTGTCGAGTACAACATTTTTAGAGATAAGTTCATGACACTTTTGCATC
>JAOZUJ010000037.1 GCA_029938745.1 Candidatus Moraniibacteriota bacterium | reverse complement strand
GAAGATGAAATGAAAACGGATGTATCTGGTATTGAAGAAGAGAAAGAGCATATGGAGAAAAAACAAACATCCAAGAAGAGAAAGGATAACGTGCAAGCAGATGAGGCAACAGTGTTAACTAAATCATCTGATGATACAGCACAAGCAGATATCAATACAGAGGACGAATTAACATTTGCTGATTGTGATTGTAAAAAATTACGTAACACCAATAAAACTTTAATCGCAGTGATCATTTTACTTAGTGGTGTTGCAATTGGTTCATTTTTTGTTGATATTGCGCAATTGTTCAGTGGACGAGGATTTTCTGCGCGAGCAATTGAAGACGCACAGGTGATAGAATACAATGGAAACACATGGGTACGATATGATGATCCAAAAGTTGTTGTGGATGTGTTTGACGCGGCTGACTGTGAGGACTGTGTGACAGATGAGGTGTTGGTACGATTGCGATCACTTATCCCTACACTCGAAGCACATCGTATTGATGTGCGTACAGATGAGGGTAGAGAGTATGCACAAGAAAATGATATTAAACATATTCCGGCATTTCTTTTTTCTGATGAAGTAATTAATTCTGATTTTTATCAAGGTGCGGCAATCTTATTTAAGGAAGCGCCAAATAATAAATACTATTTTGAAGCAACAAATGTTGGTGTGCCTGTTGGAGAGTATTTAGAAACACCTACAGCTAATAGTGGAATTACAGTAGGTAATGATGATGCACGTGTAACGGTTGTGTTGTATACAGACTTTGTGTGTGACATGTGTAAAACTGTAGATCCTATTATCAGTAAGATCCAAGAAAATTATAAGGATGATGTAAAAGTAATAGTAAAAGCCACACCAGATGTTGGACAAAAAAATGCAATGAAATTATCAATGGCTGCACAGTGCGCGCATGCACAAGATGCTTTTGATAAATACAATACCATTTTGTTCACAAACCAAAAAACGTTGATGGAATCAGATGATGTAAATATCCTATTAACAAAATATGCAACAAATTTGCAGTTAGATACAGAAGAATTTACAAAGTGCTTAGATAGTAAAGAGCAAAAAGAAAATATACAAAATAACATTACAGAAGCATCACGGTTTGGTGTAGCGGGCACACCAACACTATTTATCAACGGACAGCCACATGTAGGTGTTATTACATATGAGAACTTAAAAGCACAAATCGAATCAATCATAAATTCTGTAGAAGAGAGCGTAGAACAATAGAGTGAAAAGAATTTTGAAATTGTAGTGACGGGCTTTAAACTTGTCACTACTTTTTATTTGCATTTTATTTATTTCTCTGTATAATAGTATCTACAAATGCCTGTGAAACTGCAAACACAGTGGAGTTCTGGTTTTATATAGCACTAGACAAGGCAGAGGCAGAACATTTATTTATTTGTATAAATAAATTATTAGAACCTCATTTCAAGAGTGTGGATTATTTAATCCAAAGAGCGGTGGTACCGCGGTTTCATTTTATGTAAGAAATCGTCCGTTGGAAACAAAAGTAATTTTGTTTTTGACGAACGGTTTTTTTAATTTAATATTTTATTCATAAAATAAATCTATGCTTAGAACACATACATGTGGACAATTGTCCAAAGAAAATGTTGGAGAACAAGTAACACTTACAGGGTGGGTGCATCGCCGGAGAGATCATGGTGGTGTCATTTTTATTGATTTGCGAGATAAATATGGTTTGACACAAATCAAATTTGATCCAGAGCATAGTAAAGAAGTGCATCAGATCGCAGATACTGTGCGTAGCGAATGGGTACTGCAAGCAATTGGTGAGGTGGTAGCTCGACCAGATGATATGATCAACAAAAATCTTGATACGGGAGAAGTTGAAATTGTCGTTACAAAATTAAATATTCTCAACAAATCAAAAACACCGCCATTTGAAATTGGCGAGGAAAAAACTGCAGAAGCAGGAGAACATATTCGGTTGAAATATCGTTATTTAGATTTGCGTAGAGAAAAAATTCAAAAACTTCTTCAACAGAAAGATGAATTCATCAAAGATATGCGTGCTTTTTTTCATGCACGTGATTTTCAAGAGGTGCAAACTCCAATTCTTGCTAATTCATCACCTGAGGGTGCACGTGATTGGCTTATTCCGTCACGATTATATCCTGGTAAATTTTATGCGTTGCCACAGGCGCCACAACAATTCAAACAATTGCTTATGGTAGGTGGTGTAGATAAATATTTTCAAATTGCACCGAGCTTTCGTGATGAGGATCCGCGCATGGACCGACACTTTGGTGAATTTTATCAACTTGATATGGAGATGAGTTTTGTGGAACAAGAAGATATCTTTGAAATATTGGAAGAATTATGGATTGAATTGACAAAAAAACACAGTAATAAGGAGATTATTGATGAACCATTTCCAAGAATTCCGTGGCGTGATGCAATGAATAAATACGGGTCCGAT
Organism: Candidatus Moraniibacteriota bacterium; assembly: GCA_029938745.1. Classification (GTDB taxonomy): domain Bacteria; phylum Patescibacteriota; class Minisyncoccia; order Moranbacterales. The sequence continues at coordinate 7,584 of JAOZUJ010000037.1, read as the reverse complement.
AAGCCAGATTTGCGTTTTGATCTGGAAATCAAGGACGTATCAGATATTGTCGCTGATTCAGGTTTTGGCGTATTTGCAGGTGCGATTAAGGATGGTGGTGTAGTGCACGCACTCAAAGTTGATGATGCACAATTTTCGCGAAAAAATATTGATGATCTTACAGAGCTTGCTATTGAAAGAGGTGCAAAAGGATTGGCATATATAATTGTCAAAGAAGATGGTTCATTGCAATCTCCAATTGTGAAGTTTTTGGGTGATGATGTATCAGATAATATTATAAAATCAGTAAATGCAACGGCAGGAGATATTATTTTCTTTGGTGCTGATAAGTGGCGAACAGTGTGTGAAGCACTTGGCGTTGTGCGCAGTAAATGTGGTGAGATGTTGGACCTCAAAGATGATACAAAGGCTGCATGGGCATGGATTGTTGATTTCCCGATGTATGATTATTCTGAAATTGAAGAAGGAAAGATCGATTTTAGTCACAACCCATTTTCTATGCCACAAGGTGGGATGGAAGCATTGGAGAATGAAGAACCATTTGATATTATTGCATATCAATTTGATCTTGTGTTGAATGGCTTTGAAATTTCAAGTGGAGCAATCAGGAATCATGAGCCAGAGCTGATGTATAAAGCATTTGAGATTGCAGGATATTCACGCGAAGATGTCGATAGAGAATTTGGTCACATGATAGAAGCATTCAAATATGGAGCTCCGCCACATGGAGGAAGTGCACCTGGAATTGATCGGGCCTTTATGGTACTCAAAGATTGTAACTCAATACGTGATATCTATGCATTTCCAAAAGATGGACAAGGACGTGATGTGATGTTGGATTCACCATCAGAAGTGTCACAAACTCAATTAGATGAATTAGGGCTCAAAATTGTAGATTAGAAAAAATTAATGACCCATTTAATGACGTCATTAAATGGGTCATTCTGAAATTATTGGGTTTGACAAAAATTCTTTTTATGTGTAATCTATATGTTACATGCCTATGTTTCATGAGAGTACATGCTCATGGACGTTTGATGTTATATTTGAATTTATTTTATAAACTATGTTAGTAATACGATTTAGTCGTGTAGGACGACACAACCATGCACAATACAGAATTATTGTGCAAGAGAAAACACAGGCACCAACGAAAAAACATTTAGAGATTGTGGGGAGTTATGATCCACATTCAAAGAAAACTGTTTTGCAAGAAGAAAAAATTAAGGAGTATTTAGCAAATGGTGCACAGCCATCTGATAGCGTATATAATCTTTTGGTTAGAAATGAAGTAATCACGGGTGCAAAACGTGCAGTCAAATTACCAGAGAAAAAAGAATCTACTGACACTTCCGCCGACGCCGAAGGCTATGGCGAGACAGGGGAAGAAAAAGATGGTGTGGCAACAGAAGAGAAAGTAGAGGCAGTGGATGAAACTGTTTCTGCTGATGCTGAACCTAAAGTAGATAAGAAGGAGATTGAAGAAGAAATGAAAGAAAAAAAGGCTGAGAAAAAAAAGGAAGAAAAAGAGACTGAGGCTCCTGCAGAGAAGGAAGAAGTGAAAGAAAAATCTGCAGACACCAAGAATTCTGATGAGAAAAAGGAAGAAAAAGTAGAAAAAAAGGAGAAGAAATAGGTTGCCTTATTGAATTTGACACAGAGTGACTCAACAGGGTTGACAAGCTTTCTATCGTGGGGTAGTATGGTAAAAGAATTTAAAAACGAATACGAAACATTGTTGATATTGTTCACAAATCTATCAACAAGGTAAATCCGCAGACTCAAGGCAACATGTAAGTCCTTGTGAGGAACGCATTATATACATATGTCAAATATGTTTAGAGTGTTTTGAGATTCTGCGAAAAAAGTTGCAGAATTTTTTTGTATTTTTATTATAAAGATAATTGAAAACAGGTAAAAAGTTAATAATAAAGTTATGTTAACGCGACAGCAAAAAGAAGACATTGTTGCAAAGCTCACAGATGAGATTAAAGAATCGCCAGCGTGTGTATTTGCAGATTTCAAAGGCCTATCAGCAAATGATATGGTTGGATTGAAAAAGGAATTACGTGAATCAGGGTCAACATTTCAAGTGATCAAGAAAAAGCTTCTTGCAATTGCACTTAAGAATAATGGCATTGAGATCGATCCAGAGACACTAGATGGACAAATTGCAGTAAGTGTTTCAAGTGATGAAGTAACAAGTGCAAAGATTATTCACGAGACAGCAAAAGAAAATGAAAATATCAAGCTCGTTGCTGGTGTCTTGGGAGATCAGGTGATGACACTAGAAGAAACACAAGCACTTGCAAAGTTACCGACAACAGACGAACTCAGAGCAAAACTTGTTGGTCAATTGCAAGCACCTATCCGTGGATTTGTGGGTACATTGGCAGGTGTTCCACGAACATTTGTGCAGACGTTGGCTGCTGTTCGTGATAGTAAAGAGGCATAAACAATTTTTTGTATAATTTATTTATAAATTAAGTAATAAGTTTAATATAATCATATGGCAGAAGAAAAAAAGACAGAGGAAGTAGAAGAAGAGAAGAAAGAGGTAGAAGTTCCTAAGAAGTTTACGAAGATTGTAAAAGAGATCGAAGAAATGAGTGTTCTTGATCTTGCAGAATTGGTAACGATCCTTGAAGATAAATTTGGTGTTTCTGCTGCTGCTCCTGTAGCAATGGCAATGCCTGGTGCAGCTGGTGAAGAAGCTGCTGAAGAGAAGTCAGAATTTGACGTAGAACTTACAGCTATAGGTGATTCAAAGATTAATGTGATCAAAGCTGTTCGTGAAATCACAGGAGAGGGACTAAAAGATGCAAAGGACATGGTTGACGGAGCTCCTGTTGTTGTAAAAGAAGCTGCAGCAAAAGAAGAAGCAGAAGAAATTAAAGGAAAATTAGAAGAAGCTGGCGCTACAGTAACTTTGAAATAGGTCTTAATTAAGTTTTTTCAAAAGAAGTTTCCGCCAAGGGCGGACCAATTTTTTCAAAATTGGCGTATGCATGAGGATGCCGTAATTGTTTATATTACGGTATTTTCTTTTCATGGTGATTAGTATGAAGTTTATACATTTGACAAATATAAATAATTCGTTTATTATTAAAAAAGAATTAAGGGCCCAGTCGGGGCTTTTTTAAAATCCACAAAATATGGAAAAAATAACAAAATTTTTACGTGAGGCATATGTTGAAATGAAAAAAGTTTCATGGCCTTCACGAGAACAAACTATTCAATACACAACACTTGTTATTGCTATTAGTATATCAGTGGCAATATTTTTGGGTGTTTTGGATTATTTTTTTGGAAGTTTTATTAAAAGCTTCATTATATAAACAAGAAGTAATATAAATTTATAGTATTCGTCATTATGGCAAAGCAAACACAACATCATGGCAAAGCGTGGTACGTTTTGCATACATATTCTGGATATGAAGATAATGTTGCGCGTAATTTACGTCAACGTATTGACTCCATGGATATGCACGATTATATTTTTGATGTAATTGTACCAATAGAAAAGAAGATCAAGATAAGAAATAACAAGCGTGTCACTGTGGAAGAAAAGATCTACCCAGGATATGTGCTTGTAGAAATGGTTGTAACAGATGCATCGTGGTATGTAGTACGTAACACACCAAATGTGACAGGATTTATTGGACTTGGTACAACACCAACACCAGTTAATCCAGAGGAGATCTTGTCAATTCAAAAGAAAATGGGTACAGATGAGCCAAAATATCGTATTGATGTGAAAAAAGGTGAAAGCATAAAGATCACAGACGGTCCATTTAAGGATTTTGATGGTGAGGTACAAGAAATTGATGAAGCAAAAGGTAAAGTAAAGGTTCTTGTGATGGTATTTGGTCGTGAAACTCCAGTTGAGCTAGACTTTTTACAGATCAGGAAAATATAACTAATATACCTGCCTACCGGCAGGCAGGCTAATTACTAACTACTAACATACTAGATTATGGCAGACAAAAAAGTGACGACAATGCTAAAATTGCAAATTCAAGCAGGAAAAGCAAATCCAGCACCACCAGTTGGTCCAGCACTTGGACAACATGGTATAAATATCCAAGATTTTTGTACGCAATTTAATGAAGCAACAAAAGATAAAATGGGAGATGTTGTACCTGTGGAAATCACAGTGTATGAAGACAGGTCTTTTAGTTTTATTATGAAAACACCGCCAGCAGCTGAATTACTCAAAAAAGCAGCAGGTGTGCCAAAAGGCGCAGGCAATCCACTAACTGATAAGGTTGGCAAGGTGTCAAAAGATCAAGTAAAAGAAATTGCTGAAATTAAAATGCAGGACCTTAATGCATCTGACATAGATGCTGCAATGAAAATTGTAGAGGGTACGGCAAGGTCAATGGGAATAACAGTAGAATAAACGACTTGTTGTCCTGAACTTATTTTAGGATCTCGGGTTTAGTAAGTTTTATTTTAAATATATAATTAAATAAATTGTGGGAGGGTTGGATGACTCGTTAATACCACGAAAATATTATGAAAAGAGGGAAAAATTATAACAGTGCAGTAGAAAAGAGAGGAGAGGAAAAAATGACGGCAGAGGAGGCAGTAGCTTTTGTAAAAGAAAATGCTTCTGCAAAATTTGATGAATCAATTGAGGTGCATATACGTTTGAATATTGATCCAAAAAAAGGTGAGCAATCAGTACGTGGAAGCGTTACATTACCACATGGAACTGGTAAGGAAGTTCGTGTTGGTGTTATTACAGAGGACAAAGCTGATGAAGCAAAAAAAGCAGGAGCTGATCTAATCGGCGGACAGGAACTTATTGATAAAATTAAGAAAGGTGAGCTACCAGACGTTGATGTGCTTGTGGCGTCGCCAGATATGATGCCAAAACTTGCACCAGCTGCAAGAGTGCTTGGACCACGTGGACTCATGCCAAGTCCAAAAACGGATACAGTAACACCAAATGTTGCTGATGCAATAAATTCACTCAAAAAAGGAAAAGCAAATTTCAAAAATGATAATGCAAGAAATATCCATCAGGTAATTGGCAGAATATCATTTACCCAAGAACAAATTTTAGAAAATTATAATGCATTTATGGATGCAGTAAAGGCGTGTAAAAATGATGCACATAAAGGGCAGTTGATTGCAACAAAAAGTATATGTTCAACAATGGGTCCTGCAGTAAAAATCAAATAACTTTATCTATACAAAGCAAGTCCATGTTAGTAGCGTGGACTTTTTTGTTTGTTTAATATATAATTTATAAGTAAAAAGATAAAACATATATTTTATGTATAAGGACAAAATTGTAATTGGACTTGTTGGAGAAACTGGTAGTGGTAAAGATACTGTGGCGCATTATTTGAAGCGTCGATATGATGTTGATTTATTGCGATTTGGACGTCCACTAAAAAAAGCGTTAGATTTATTTTTTGAGCAATCATCAAAGGAAGATCAAGCATGGTTATATCAAACGTTTAAGAATCGTTTTGGTGAAGATGTTTTGCATAAAGGTGTGTTGCGTTATGTACATCAACATAACGGTATTATGTGTGTTAATGGTATGCGAATGATGATGGATTTGGAGTTTATACGTTCATTTGAAAATAGTTATATTATATATGTAACAGCTGATCAAAAATTACGATGGAAGCGGGTCACGAGTCGTGGTGAAAAAACTGATGATGATGCAAGTTTTGAAGAATTTCAAAAATTTGAAGTGGAGTCAGAAACAGAAAAAGCAATTCCTGAAATTGGAAAGGATGCTGATTTTGTTGTCAAAAATGAAACTTCAATGGATGATTTGTTGTGGCAAGTTGATGATGCAATGAAGCAAATTTTACAAAAACGTTGTGGCTAGTCAATAATACATAATATAATCTTTATGAAGAATGATGATAAAAAATATGAGAGATTTACTTGGGATGAATACTTTCTGGAGTTAGTAAAAGTAGTAGGTGGAAGAGGGACGTGTGATCGTGGTCGTTCAGGATGCGTTATTGCAAAAAGCAAGAGAATTATTTCAACGGGCTATGTAGGATCTCCGGTTGGGACTGCGCATTGTGATGATGTTGGTCATGAAATGCATGTAGTAACTGAAAATGGCAAAGAATCACAACACTGTATCCGAACAACGCATGCAGAACAAAATGCTATTGTAAATGCAGCACGTTTTGGTGCGGCACTTGACGGCGCAACACTGTATTGTCATATGACGCCATGTTATGTGTGTGCAAAAATGATCATTAATGCTGGTATAAAAAAAGTTGTGTGTAATAAAGATTATCATAAGGGTGCGCGGAGTAAGGAAATTTTTGAAGAGGCTGGTGTTGAATATGAATTAGACAATGAAGAGATGGAAACGTATGATAATATGTAATGACAATTTACGAAAGTTTTAGTTTTAGAAAAATATGGAAAAAATTATAGTAGGACTGACAGGTGAGATGGCCAGTGGGAAAAGTACAGTTGCTCAATATTTACAGAAGGAGCATTCCGCGACTGTGTATCGTTTTTCTAATATTTTGAGAGATGCTTTGACGAGGATTCATAGAGATAATAGTAGAGAAAATTTGCAAGTCATGTCCACAATGCTCAGAGAAACATATGGCGAAGATGTTTTAGCTAAAGCAATGGCGGGAGATGCAAAAAATGACAAAAACAATATTGTTGTAGTTGATGGCGTGCGTCGCTTGGGAGATATAGAACATTTAAAAAAAATTCCAGGGTTTAAACTTATTTATATGGAAACTGATATTCAAAGATGTCATGAGCGAATTTCAGTGCGAAATGAAAATGTAGATGATAATGGCAAAACATTTGAACAGTTTGAAGAAGATCGTGGACGTGAAGCTGAACAGCAGATCAAAAAACTGAAAGCATTTGCAGATATTGTAATAGATAATGATGGTGATATGAAAGATTTGCATAAACAGATTGATGAGGCTGTTACATTAAAGTAAGCAACTTGTCGTCTTGAGCTTGTTTCAAGATCTCGAGTTTAATAAAGCAATTATGGCAGATAACAAAATAATTATTGGATTAATTGGAGAAATTGCAAGTGGCAAAGGAACAGTATCAAAATATTTGTTGACAGAGTATCGCGCAACAGAATATCGTTTTTCTGATATTTTGAAAGATATTTTAGATCGAGTTCACTTGGATGTTGTACGAGAAAATCTTGCAAACTTATCTTTCGGATTGCGCAAATATTATGGACAAGATATTTTGGCGTACGCTTTAGCGCAGGATACTAAAAATGACAATAGTCAGATCATTATTATTGATGGAATTAGGCGTGTTGCTGACTTGAAATATCTCAAAGAAATGGATAACTTTACACTTGTGTATGTGGAAGCTGACCTAGAAAAGCGATATGAGCGATTAATAGGGCGCAATGAAAAACAGGATGATCAAAATAAAACTTTTGAAGAATTCAAAAATGACCACAAATTAGAGACGGAAGTGTCAATTAGGGAATTAAAGAATATCGCAAATATTATCATTGATAACAATGGCAATGTAGAAGAATTGCAACAGCAAGTTGACAACTTAGTTAAAGATAAAAAAATGCGTTAAAATATTGACCAA
>JAOZUJ010000109.1 GCA_029938745.1 Candidatus Moraniibacteriota bacterium | reverse complement strand
ACAATAGGTGTATTTGCTCTTGCAGCAGTTGCACTTACAGGATCACAGATTGCAGTAAATGCATATCAAGGTGATCACACAAAGCAAGGACCAAACTATTCTGAAGAACGTCATCAAATGATGACACAGGCATTTGAATCAAAAGATTACAATGCGTGGAAAGAACAAATGGATGGTCGTGGTCGTGTAACGGAAGTAGTGACAGCAGATAATTTTGAACAGTTTAAAAGAGCTCATCAGTTGGCACTGGAAGGAAAAACGGATGAGGCAAATGTACTCAGAGAAGAACTAGGACTTCGTACAAGTAATGGAGAAAAAGGTGGTCACGGTTATGGCAAGGGCGAGGGCAAAGGTCGTGGAAACGGTGAAAATCGTGGACAAAATAAAGGAGGACATCTTGTCGACATTGATGGTGATGGAACATGTGACAAAATAAACTAATTATTTTGTATTTAAGGGAGAATGTATAATTCTCCCTTAATATAAGATCATTAATTAATAAATAAAAAATAACTTATGAACAAGAAAAAGATATACACATATGTAGGAGTTGCTGCGGTTGGATTAATGATGGCAGCACCAACACACGCAGTAGGTGGCCAGGGTATAGGCAGTGGAAGTGGTAATGGGAATGGACAAAGAGGTGGACAAGGTATGATAGACAAAAATGACAATGGAATTCCAGATGGTATGGAAGATTTCGATGGTGATGGTGTGATAAATCGTGATGATGATGATTTTGACAAAGAATATATTAACATGAAGGACACAGATGAAGATGGTATCGCAAATAGTGTTGATGAGGATTATGAGCCTGCAGAGTATGGAACTAACCGTCCAGAAACAGCGGGACAAAAACAAATGACACAAAATAGAGCACAAGCACAACAGCAAGATGCTGATGGTGCTCAAGTTCGTGCGACAAATCGTAATCAAAATCGTGTCATGAATCAAAATAATAATCCTGAAATTGGTGAGCAAATACGCACAATGATTCAGGCACGTGAACAGTTGCAACAGGAGGTTGCAGATGATGTGGTACAATTACAAAAACAAGATGGTCTTGGACGATTTGTAGTAGGTGTTGATCAGGGTGTAGTGGAACACGCAAAATGGCGGATTAATCAATACGAAGAAAAGATTGAGCAGCTAAAAGAGTTAAGTGAAAATACAACTAATATAGAAGATAAGAATTTGATTGACGAGCAAATTACACAGATGGAATCAAAGAATATACAAATGCAAAGACTTGTAGAAAAAAACAGTGAAGGGTTTAGTTTGTTTGGATGGGTAGCAAATATATTTAATTAATTTAGATGGGTAGAGTGTGAAGCAGAATAATCGATCGATGTATGTTCACATCAAAACAATTGAGTTAGCATGGAAAAGCTTACATAAAAATAAGTTTCGGTCTTTTCTGACGTCCCTTGGAATTATTATTGGTGCTGCGACAATTGTTTTAGTGATAGAGATGGGAGCGGGTGCAAGTGAAAAAATTGAGTAACAATATTCTAATATGAGTGTTACGACAATTTTGATCAATGCGCCGTCAGGAGCTGATGGTAATAGGTCCAAATTAAGTGATGAAGACATCGATGCTCTTCTTGTAAGTGAGAATATCACTAATGCTGTACCACAGTTGTCAGGTAAAATGCAGGTAACTGGTGGGGATAATTCGTATCAATCAAATATTGTTGGGACCACTTCAGGATTTACAGATATTGCAAATATTGAAATGAGTAATGGAGAGTTTTTTACCCAGGAGGATGAAGATGATCACACCAAAGTAGTTGTGATTGGAGCAACTGTTGCAGAAGAGTTGTATGGAGATAGAAATGCAAAAGTAGTTGGTGAGGATATTATGGTTGGGAAAAAGCAATTTGAAATTGTAGGTGTTGCCGAGTACAAGGGCGGATCAATTGGACCAACGTCAGTTGATGATAGCGTGATAATGCCGTACTCATCTGCATATAGGTATGCATTAGGTAAGAGTGGTAAGTTTAATTTGAATGTACAGGCTGCAGATGTTGATGTACTAGATTTGGCCATGGAGGATGCTGGTAATATTTTACGCAAGGAACACAATATTCGCGTAGGCATGACAGATGATTTTAGATTGCGTGATATGGGTGCAAATGTTCAGTCTGCAAAAGATAGTGCACGGACAATGTCACTGCTACTTGGTAGTGTAGGATTTATTGTTTTATTGGTTGGAGGTATTGGGATCATGAATGTTATGCACATTATAGTAAAGGAGCGAACAAAGGAAATTGGTATTCGTAAGGCAATTGGAGCAAAGCGAATATATATATTATTACAGTTTTTGTTTGAAGCTATAATTTTGAGCGCTTTTGGTGCTCTTGTCGGTATAATAATTGCTACAGGGCTATTCTATTTATTGCAAGGATATGGATTAGATATAGCATTTGTATGGTGGAGTTATTTATTGTCAATATTTTTTACAGTTGCTATTGGTGTGTTTTTTGGATATTATCCAGCACTAAGTGCTTCTAGATTGAAACCAATAGATACATTGCGATACGAATAAAACTTATGTGTTTTGCACATTTCTGCTTTGAACTGAACAAAACACATAAGTTTTATGAAAAAGTTTAAATATATTTTTTAATTAATAATAACAAAAGTATGAAGAACTATATAATAGGAACAGTTGTTTTATTGGGCGCAATTACATTTTTGAGTGGTTGTGGAACTAGTGAAAGTGATGACCTTACACAATTACAGGATATCGTATCAAGCGATACAGAAACTCTAAGCACACCTAGTCGGCCAGCCGAAATAAATGGTACAATTGCATCAATGGAAGGTAATCAACTTGTTGTAAAAAATGAAGTAGG
>JAOZUJ010000108.1:1736-2910 GCA_029938745.1 Candidatus Moraniibacteriota bacterium | reverse complement strand
TGTCGACCGAAAAGGTGGAAAATAAGATATACCAGATGTAGTGACAGAACACTGTTCTGTCACTAAGGTTTTGATTTTTATATAGACATTGCAACTAATCCGTGAACTTGGGGAATTTAGACTTGATACAAATTATAAAGTATGATATTATAAATAGTCAAGAAAATATTTATTTGACTATTTTTGAACACATGGAGTGTTTGTTAATAAAAGAATAGGGAGATTATAAATGAAGAAATGGATCCAGAAGAAGGTGGTTGTGGCTTTTGCAATTGGGTTGGTTATTGGAATCATTGCTACTGTTTTGTATAACAGTGGTGGTGATGAAGCAAGTGCAGAGGTTATTGTTAACTCTGATGATCCTAGTGTTGGATTCCAACGGGAGCCCAGCACCAGATTGACAGAGTTCTTAATTCACATGGATGAGTGGGTGGTTGAGGAAACTCATATCACCTCAGAAGATTTTTTGGCTGAGATTTACAAATCTTGGCCGGAGATTGATATTGAAATTTTGGAGGAACTGCGCGACGTGGAGGTAGTGCGTGAGGGTGCTGTGCCAAAAATTGAATATCACTGGTTTAAGGAGGGTCAGTGTGACATGGAAACAAGTAATGGTACTTATGTGCCAGTTAACATTGTTGGTGTAAATAAACTAGCCATCAAATTGATTAATGATGGCGTAGAAGATATCTGGATCAGTCTGGCATGTCTCAATGGCATGCTGAATATTGACAGAGCTTCTGACTTCTCAGCGGTAGCTGAGATGGAGTTTACAATTGAGGCTGGTAAAGGATTGTCTTATTATTTAAAAGATGATCTTGCCAGTATCAGAGTTTCGGAAATTTTTGGACTCTGGTTGTTCCGGGGAAAAGGATACCATGGGAAGAGGCTTAGCCCGGAGGAAGCTCGAGCACTTTCAACAGCAGTGGTTCCCATTACTGTGAAAGTTAAGCCTGGATGGAAGTTTCGTGTTCAGGGAATGAATAATATGAGTATTTTTCTCCCTGGAGAGGGATGGATGACGCCGGAGGAATTTCAGCGTCGCCATTAAGACTAACAAACCGCTTGTTGACAATGTCAGCAAGCGGTTTTTATAATATATTTATTTATTCCATCGTTATGAGGTGGCTACTGGCGAAGAAGGAATATTCTGGTTAATATATTCAACACAATA
>JAOZUJ010000108.1:0-1726 GCA_029938745.1 Candidatus Moraniibacteriota bacterium | reverse complement strand
TTAGCCGTGACTTTTTTATTTTTTAGATTGCAATGTAATTTTTTGATTTTTGTGGTGGTAAAAGGTATGATGAATATAGTAAAAAATTATTTATATTATTATGGCAGATTCAAATTTAATTATTTCTGAGTATCTTTCTGAAATTCAAAATATATTACAAACTGGTGATGCGCGGGAACATGCGTATCGTGGTGCATTTCAAAAATTGGTTGAGGAAATTGTTGATGATGTGCAGGTAATAAATGAGCCAGCATACACAGGTGGAAATGCACCTGATTTTTTGTTTAAAAAAGGTGATATACCGATTGCGTATGCGGAGTGCAAAGATATAACTGTTGATATTTCGAGTAAAGATGTACAAAAACAAGCAAATCGGTATGTTACTGCTTTTGGTCGCATATTACTGACTAATTATTATGATTTTGAAATTATTAGTGAAACAGATTCTGATGAGACAGTCAAAATCTTTATTGCAACAGTGGAGGATAATACGATTACGTCAATACCAGAAAACTTTGAGCATTTTGCAGATCTTGTTAAGGATTATCTCACACCATTTCCACGTACGATCAAGTCAGCCAAAAAACTTGCCGAGATCATGGCGAGTAAGGCACGGCTACTCAGAGATAGCTCACTTGCCTCACTAGATGAAAACAAAGAGTCTGACATTTTTGCTCAGTACACAGCGTTTAAAGAAATTTTGATCAATGATCTGTCGGAAGAAGATTTTGCAGATATGTATGCACAGACTCTGGTGTATGGACTTTTTGTCGCGAGGTATCACGACCCTACACTTGAGAGTTTTACACGGCATGAAGCACAGGACTTGTTACCATCTACCAATCCACTGCTCAAAAAGTTTTTTGGACATGTGGCAGGGACAGATTATGACCCAAAGATCTCTTGGTTGGTAGATAGTCTCATCGAAGCGTACCTCTCGGCTGATGTGGCAAGTATTATGCACAAAGAATTTACCAAAAAACAAAAAGATCCAGTTTTGCATTTTTACGAAACATTTTTGACAGAGTATGATAGTGATCTGCGTAAAAGTCGTGGAGTATATTATACACCAGAGCCAGTTGTGTCATTTATCGTGCGGAGTGTAGATGAAATACTCAAATCAAAATTTGATATTACAAAAGGTTTGTCAGATACACGGATGATAGAACATAAAGAAAAAGTGCAAGGCTCTGATGGTCGTACAAAAGATGGTGTCAAACAAGTATCACGAAAGATTCACAAAGTGCAGATACTTGATCCAGCAGTAGGCACAGGGACATTTCTCAATGATACTATTTATGAAATACACAAAAATTTCAAAGGACAGGAGGGTGTGTGGACACAGTACGTGAAAAAGCATCTTTTGCCACGATTGCATGGTTTTGAGCTCATGATGGCAAGTTATACGATGGCACATTTGAAACTGGGTGTTACATTGAAGGAGCTTGGCTATGAGGGAGATGAACGATTGTCTATTTGGCTTACAAATAGTCTGGAAGAAGGTATGCATGAAGTGCCAAATCTTTTCATGAGTCAATGGCTTACAGAAGAATCAAATGAAGCATCAAAAATAAAATCAGATACACCAATCATGGTGGTAATGGGAAATCCACCCTACAGTGGTGAAAGTTTTAATAAAAATTATTCAGGACACGATGTGTATAAAGTTGAGCCAGGCGGAAAACAAAAATTACAAGAAAAAAATTCAAAATGGCTCAATGATGAT
>JAOZUJ010000107.1 GCA_029938745.1 Candidatus Moraniibacteriota bacterium | reverse complement strand
GCAGACATACAAGTCTGTCACTACAAAATAAATTTATGTTAAATATTAGTGATATCAAAACAGGGAAAAAAATTGTACTCGATGGCGAACCTTTTGCCGTCATTTACAATGAACATTCCAAGATGGGACGCGCTGGTGCTGTGATGCGCACAAAACTCAAAAACCTCACAAATGGTGCAGTAAAAGACAAAACATTTCAAGGGGCTGACCGCGTAGAAGAGGCTGATATTTCAAAATCAAAAGCACAATTTCTCTATACAGAGGGCGAAAACTTTAATTTTATGGACAATGAAACATACGATCAATTTGTCATCAATCAAGAAGCAATCAGTGACGCAAAAAATTATCTCACAGAAGGAATGGAAGTAACCATGCTTAATTTTAATGACAATCCAATCAACATTGAATTACCTGTAAAAGTAATACTTGAAGTAACTGAAGCTCCTCCAGGACTCAAAGGCGACACCCAATCAGGTGGTGACAAACTTGTGACAGTGGAGACAGGTGCAAAATTTACTACGCCTCTCTTTATAGAAACAGGTGATAAAATCATCATCAACACAGAACGTGGTGAGTATGCAAGTCGCGCTGATAAATAAAAAATAATTTTCCCAAATACAAAAACTACAGGATTAATCCTGTAGTTTTTGTTTATTTTGATTATTATTTTGAAAAAATATAATTTCTCTTTATAGACCCGCTCTCTCTCCAAAAAATTCTTGTACATCTGGACCACCAATATAACACTCTCCATCTGCTACGAGAAATGGCACACCAATTTTATTTGTATCTAGTTCACATTCTTGTGCCATTTTTTTCATTATTGCAGAATTATCAGCATTATTCCACACCTCTAATTCAACAAATTCAACTTTGTTCTTAATATCATTTTGTGCAATGTATTCTTCCACATCTTCACAATGTGGACAGCCATCACCATAGAATAATATAATCTTATTTTCATCTACCGTCACTTTTTCTTCTGTTGGTGCCTGTATTGCAAGCCACCCAATGCCACCAATAAGCACCACAACAATACCTGCAATAATCCATAACGTTTTCTTTTCCATATATTTTTTATTATTAAATTGATCTATAATCCCATCTTATCACAAAATAAAAAACAAACATACTAAAGCAGAATGTTTATTTTATAATACTTCGTGTCAACATAATTTATATCAACCCCATAAGACTAAAAAGTGTCAATGTCATTGCAGGCACAAGTGCAATAAGCGCTGCAAAAGAAATATCATCATTTTTATCTGATCTTTTTGACGTATCTGTAATAACATCATCACAGATCGTACAACATTTATCATGAACCATATATTTGTTTTTATTTTTTACACGCAAATAAAAAAATCGGGTCACAATGTGAAAATACATTCACATTATCACCCGATTCTTCATCGCATAATCATTATAGCACGAAAATTAACTTTTGTCAAAAAACCAAAAGGACAGGCATAAAACCTGTCCCTACAATATTCGTTTTAAACGATTTGAACATCTAAAACACTTTCAACGTTTTTTACGGTTTTGTCTCTATCATGCGACCACTAGAACAATCTGCATTTGAATTGCATGAGCTTGAACAATCACTCAACTTATTTGCAGTTTTTGGCGTTGCTTGGCATGCACCTTGTGCATTACATGTTTTTTCCATACAAAGTGATTGTACGCCTTGCTGTGCAGTAAAAATCTTTGTTGGTCCGCCACCACCTCCACCGCCTCCTGCACCACCTCCGCCACTACCTGCACCACTACCACAATCAACTTCCAGATCACATGACACGTTAATTGTTGCACCTGAATCAGGATAATTAAATTGTAAAGCCTTGGTACTGCTTCCATTAGTCATACCTGTTTTTACATCGATTGTCTGTGGTAGTAAATTCCCCGTAACTGTGACTGTACATGTGCCACTTTCTACATCTTGGTGATTCTTGATGCGTACCTTTACATGAATTTTACTTCCATTCTTTTTAAGATAAACACTTGTTGGTGCATCAATTTCAATTTCTACACAATCTGCTTCACAATATGTAGATGTTGACGTTGACGGCGTACAATCACTATTAGCATTACATGTCCAACTCCATTGTGTTCCTGTGTTATGAAATATTGGGTCGCCTAAAAAACATGGATTATTCGGCTCAGTTTTTGACACTACACCAACTGCTAATGGATTACATTCACATGGTGGTGGTACACCACGGTGTGCAGTACACTCTGCTGCGTCACCCGTACACTCTGTGCCGCTACAACTCCATGATGTATTAGCTCCTTGTTCCGGAAATCCTGGAGTATTTCCCACTAATGCACCTGTTGCACAAAATACTGTGCCCGCAAGCCAGTCTGATTGCTTAAACGGAATGTCAGTTCCAGTTAAACCAGGATCACATGCACATGGTGGTGGTAATTGACGTGTTGCTGTACATTGTGCATCGTCACCTGCACAATCTCTGCCGCCGCAACTCCATGACACAGATCCACCTCGTGCTGGAAATCCTGGTGTTGCTGGTGTTGGCACTCCTGCAGAACAAAAGTTAGATGCTACATTTACATTAAATCCCCAGCCAGTTGCATCAAATGGAAAATCTTTTTGTGCGGTAGTATTACATGCACATGGTGGCGGAATTTGTCGTGTGGCGGAACATGCTCCACTATCTGTATGATTTGGTCCAGAGCCTAGACATGTCCATGTTGCTGTTGTTCCATAACTTGGAAATGTTGGTGGATTTGGACTTGGTATACCTTTTGCACAAAAATGTGTTGGTGCGGTTGATTTCCATGCTGTTTGTGTGTGTGGAATTGGACTTGTGATCTTGCCTGTGCTACATGCACCGTTTACTGTTGGTGGCTTTGCCCAGCATGTTCCTGAATCTGTTCCGCCATTAGAACCTTTA
>JAOZUJ010000036.1 GCA_029938745.1 Candidatus Moraniibacteriota bacterium | reverse complement strand
CCTGATGATATTTCTACGTTTAGTGAGTCGTATTCTGATGTTCCTGGTTTGACGTGTAGTTCATTCTCTAATACACATTTATTGAGTCCTTCCTCAAATTCAAGTTTACCAAAATTACCCACCTCAATTTCAATCACTTTATCATTAATCGTTTCTTCATATGTACCACCTTCTTCTAATACACCCTCACACCCTGGACTCAAAAGTGCAAAAACTGTTTGTGATGTTGCGTCTTGGTGTTTTGTTGCTTCTACACCAGTGCCCTCTACTATCACACCAATTTCATCTCCTGTTTGATATTCCCATGTAAAATCTTTCATCCCTAGACCTGTTACAAGTGCCTCATCGTTTAGTGCTAATGGTGTTGTTTGATCTGTGCGAGGATCTAGATGATATAATCTTTCTTCCGTGCTATTAAAATCACCATCACCAGCTCCGTCTGGAAATGGATGCATTTCTGGACCACAAGTATTTTTTTCAGTCTCCTTCACATCACATTTATTTGGTTTTAGTAGTTGTCCTTTTTCATAATAGTCATGACAACTTGCCCCATAATATCCCGGTCTCTCCTCTCCATATGCAGCGCCACACATTTGTTCAAATCCAGCTGTATCTTCTGGCCATATTTCACCACGAAAACAATATGAATATTTAGCTGTTGGACAACCGCTAGTGTTTGGATCTGTCCATATTTGTCCTGAATCATCTTTTGGTAAACAATATGGTGTTGGCACAACTGTAACCAGACTATCATAATCATAATTTGTGCCAAGGTCATCATCTGCGGTTGCACAAGTGTACTCATTATTTGCACATATTGGTTCCTCACTATTATCAAGACACCTCGCTAAAATACGAAATCGCGCGCCATTTCCACCAGCAATTGATGTTTCACTACTCGTACTCGTACTTGTACTTCCTCCACTCTCAGCAGATGAATTTGCTGATGTGTTTACTTCACCATGCACACCATAAATAATTGTTGGGCACTGCACAATACGTTCACCAATCATACAACGTGCCACATATCCATCTGGGCATGGCTCTTCTGAGTTTGTGCCTTCCTCAGAAAGTTCATATTGCGTTCCATCCTCCAAATCATACATATAACAATAGTTAGCACCATTATTTTTCATATTTCCACCACCAATATTTGCCTTGTAACCATCATCATCTTCATCTTCTGGATAATCATCTATAAAACTATCATCACTAATATGACCTCTATCATTATTCATTGACTGATCAAAGGTGATTGGGTCAAAATACAACGCCGCCTGTGCTTGTACAGCTAAAATATGCTGTGTGTTTAATTCACCAGAATTACCACCAGCATTTCCTGTTATTGCATTTGTAGACTCATCTGGAATCCTCTTTGGACCTTTTATATACCACACATAATACGCATCATTAGGATTTGAGATATTAACAACATCTGCACTCGCTGTAATAGTATCACCTGGCTTTGGATTTGTCGTAGAAAAACGAATTGAAACTTCTGGTGCACCACCTTTAGAATCCATGCTATTAATTCCCTCTGTCATTGGCTTTAAACTATCCTCTACATTTAAATTCAAATCACTTTCTATAAAATCATTAATACCAGATCGCACCTTTCCAGAGACATTACCAGCACCAAATAAGCCCGCATTTACAGTTAGTGGTCCCATTATTAATATTATAACTTGACTAATAGTAATAATACTAAAAATTATTTTTTTATTAAAAAATTTCATGTGAACGATTTAATAATCAATGTGTCTAATATGAGATTAATCACAAAAATAGCAATAAATATATAAATAATATTTTTTTTATCTCTAATTTGTGGCACAAAAAAAGTTGGAATGAGTAGTGGTAATACAATCCAAATATTTGCATAAAAATTCATCAAAAATATTGTAAAGATAATTAGTGATATAATATATGTATATATTTTATCTTCACATTTAAAGGAATATACAAATCCCCATGAAAAAAATGTAAATAAAAACAACATAATGGATGAAAAAAATAATTCATACACAGCAAATGCACCAAAGTGCGTAAAAATTGTTTTTGATAGAATTTGTGCATATTCCTCCACACCCCAGCCAATTGATACAATTATAAAACTAAATAATCCACCGAGAATAATCGAGGTAAAAATAAACAAAACATCACGAACATTGATGGTCATTGAGGTAAAGCCAATATCTGCATATGTTTTATGTAAAATTAATTTTGTATATAAAATCGGCAAAAGTAAAAGAAAAATCAATGTACCAACAAAAATTTCAAATTTATATGCATTAATTGGAAAGAAAAAATATAATGCCATACACACCACAGCAAATACAAGACTTATACTATTTGTTTTCATTTTTTGATTCATAAATAACCTAATCTTAAATTAATACTATTTGCAATATTAATAGTATACCATAAAATACATGATTATTATTGCTTATTCATTTGTTTTTGTATTTTTTTCATTTGCATTTTTGCTGATTGTTCTTTCTTTTTTGCCACACTTTGTGTAAATAAAACAAGTATTAAGCCTGCAGGTAGCGGACTTATAAATATTTTAATAGCAGTTACAGCAACGACAGCTGTCCTAATAGCAATTCTTTCACTACCACTCACTGCTTGCCACACCATAATATCAATAAATACTGTTGCTGGTATCACCAGTAAATACCCAAGTCCAAAAAACACAACTGCAAACCCGCCTAAAACATTAGCAGCAACAGCAATATACATTAGCGTCCACGGTGTTCTCTCATATCTCTTTATATCTTGCTGATGTGTTTTTGTTTTTGCATTTTTTTTACCTGATTTTGCAGTTTGTGCTAAAAAATTTTTTTTCTGCTTCTGTTGCAAGGCTTGCTTTTTTTGTGCATCTGTTTTTGGTTGTACATTACTATGACTACCTTTAATACCACTTGCAAGCTTTTGTTCATATTGCGACTTTTGCTGCGTGCGTGTATTTTGTAAATTGCGTTTATATTCTTGTTGTTTTGCAAGTTCTCCGACTTCTGCGCCCGCATATTCATTTTGTGTTACCATCATACGCACCAATTGTAGTAATAAATATTTTTTAAAATTATATTACATATAATTTATTCCATTTCTTCCTCTTCTAACTCCTTTTTTGCTTTTTCAATTTCTTCTAATTGACGCGGATCTGATGTAATAATTTGATCCTCACTGTATGACGCAATAACCTTAACTGCAGCATGTTTTGGACCAGCAAACAAAATTCCCTCACCAACATTACTTTCCAATAAAAGAAATTTTTCATGATCTGTAAGAAAAAATGTTTCTGCAATGACATCAACGGATGCTGGAGACTGACGGAGTAATAATTGCAACGATGAATTTGTCACAATTGGCTTTCCGTACCGACTTGACATGAAATCACTTACATCCTGTGTAATTGTTGTAAGTCCTGTATAATATTTACGACATCTCTTTGCAATACCAAACATAAAAGCTGCTGCATCATCATTTTGCATCATCACCCACGCCTCATCAACAGCAACAATTCGTCGTGTGATATTAGAACGCATTTCATTCCATATAAATTGCAAAACACTATACATCGCAATTGGTCGCAATTCCTCTTCTAAATCACGAATATTAAATACTACCATCTGATTATTAATTTCAACATTCGTTGCATTATTCAAAAACCCACCAAAAATTCCCTCTGTATATTTAGATAATCGCTTTGCGAGTGAATCACCACCATCCATACTCCTCAGCACTTCAAAAAGATCTGCTGCTGTCGGATACCCAGCATGTGGAATTGAACCAAAATTACTACTCTCATTAATATCTCGCACAGCATAACTTTCACGAATTGCTCTTTCTAGTACGGTGTCTTCTTCCGGTGTCACACTTCCAAGCATTATGTGCAAAAGCCCTATAAGACTTGCAATTGTGTTTCGAAACACATCAACTGGTTTTTCATCTTCTGGAATTTTTGGTAATTCAAATGGATTAATATGTGCACTTGAGCCAAGTGAAATGCTAATATATGTTCCTCCAACTGTTTGACAAAGATGTTCATATTCATTCTCAGGATCAATAATAATTACATTGACACCAAGCATCATAGAGCGCAAAAGTTCTAATTTTACAAAATAACTCTTACCACCACCAGATTTTGCAAATACTACCATATTTGCATTTTCCATGTTAAATCGATCAAAAAGAATGAGACTATTATTGTGTCTATTAATTCCATATAATATTCCATCATTTGATGAAAGGTCTGATGACACAAATGGGAATGTTGTTGAGAGTGGCGCTGTATTTAAATTATTTCCAGCATTAAGATCATCATTGCCAAGTGGAATTGTTGATGCAAAACCTTGTTCCATGCGTAATACTGCTGGTTTTGTATATACTAATTGTGATTCTAAAATTGCTTCAATTTCACTTTTATTTTTTTGTAACGTTTTTTTATCAGGAGCATAAAATGTTACATATAATCCAAATCGAAAAAATCGCTCCGTGCCCTGCTGTAAACTCACACGTAAACTTTCAATGTTTTCCACAGCTGTCTCAAGCATTGGATCACTCACTTGTCCACTGTTTGCATTTATATTAAGTTGTGAATGCACATGTGCTGCACTTTTCTTTAAATTTTTCAACACATCTCGTGAGTCTGCTGGATGAATGAACATTGACACATCTATCGGAAAATCAATATTTACAATCGGTGAAAACCAATTATCATTTAAAAATCGTGGATACGCAATAACAAAAATTGTGGAGGAAAGCACTTCTCCAATTTGTATGTGATTCGCTTGTATTTGTAATGCACTTGGTGCAATGAGTCCACGCACAGTTGCAACACCTTTTTGATAAAATTCCTCATCTTCTATAACAGAATTATGTAATTGTGTTTTTTTTCCAAATAATCCACTTTTTTGTGGTTTTTGTTTATCATCATTATCTTCTTGAGTTATTTTATTTTGTTTTTTATTGAAAAACATATTTCTGTTAAATTCATTAAATTATCTTCTTTACATTACATTTGTTTAATATCTGTTTTTGTAATATCTTTAATTTCTGATTTTGCATATTCTGATGGATTATACATTCCATAAAATAGCTCTATTAATTCATTTGTATTTAATGTTGTAAAATGTAATCCTGTGCCACCAAGTGCTGCCGCAACATGATCCACACGTTGCCATAATTGATTTTTATATGTTTCAAATAATTCTTCATGTTCAGTAATATTTTGAGATGGTGCTAATGTATGTGAAATTTTTCCTAACACACCAGAACTTTCATCCTCCACTGGTGCAAAAGGTACAACTAAATAAAAAGATTTACTCATAATATTTGTCAATTCTGTGAGATTTTTGATAAATTCTCTATATTCAATAATTTGAATTTTTAATAACTCATTTCTCTGCTCATTCGCTTTTTCTGTTAATAATTCTGTATATGGTATAATATTCAATTTTCGTGAACTTATAACAATTTGGATACTAAAATCCAATGAATTTAAAAAATTTTGATATGCACCTATAATTGCTATTTGTTCATCTGATGATTTTAAATCAAAGTTTACAGAAGACACTAAGAGGACAGCGCGTAATGCTCCACTTTTTAATACAACAACACCATCTTTAATTGTTTTAATATCAACATATTTTAGTGTACTTGTTCCAGAATTTTCTTCTGAACTACCCATAAATCCCATAATATTTATATTTATTTCTTATTTGCTTGTTTTTTTATTAATTCTTGTATTTTTTCATTCCTCTCTCTCCCGCCACTATCGAGTGTTTGCGCAAGAGCTTCAATATCACCAATTGAAACCTTTTCCACCTCACTTGTCGTTGAAATTTTCATTTCCTCCTTTTTTCTTTTTTTGTTTGTTTTTTGTATTTCTCGCTCCCATGTATATACCTTTGGATGAAATAAAAAACCAAAACCATATCCAATAAATTCTGATAATGAAACACCATTTGGACGATAAAAAGCAAGTGCCACAGTTAGTCCAATAATAGGAATTGCCACAAAATAAAATGTCATCCGATCTAGTACTGAAAATGCAAATATCACCAATCCACCACCACCAAAAAACCACCCAAGATGTTTCCATGTTAATGGTCCAGCAATTTTATCTTCTATATCAATATATTGTGGTACAATTTGCATAATATTTTTTATTTATATCCACATACAACAATTATAACACATAGTTATATTTTATAGTACAAATAATATATTATTATTTTTCTTGATTAGTTTCAATATGTGAATATCCTATTGGTTTTAAATAAATACCCTGTTGTTTTTTTATATTTTTTTTCTTTTTTTCCGCTGGCATCACATGATTTGAGCTGAAGCTAATTTTTCCCTGCATTATTTCTTTTTCTTCTTCTTCATTACTCTTATTTTCAATATTATCAAAATTTTCTTTTTGAATTATATTATCAGTATTATTTATTGTATTTTGCGTTTGTGCTGGTACGCCTAAGTCCTCTGTGACACGTAATGGTTTTTTTTGTATATTTTTTCTAGGTATTTTTGTTGTATTATTTTGTTTTTGTTCTTGATACGATTGTGAGCCAATTTTTTTATTATCAAAATTTTCATTTGAAACTTTTTTTGGAACTCCTTCCATTTCAATTCTGTTTTTTGTAATTTCCTTTTGTACATCTGTGGAAATTTTTTTCATTTCTGTATTTTCAACTTCATTGTTCTGCTTTTCTGCTTGTGGTTGTGTTTTTTGTGTTTTTAGACTTTGTACAACATCCTCTTTAATATTTACTATATCTTTATCTTCAATATTTTGTATTTTTTCCTCTTGTGTGTTTATTTTTTGATTATTCACAACCTTATGTAATTGTGGATTTTTACTTTGTATTTCATAATTAATAGAATCCACCCCATATTGATTTTGTTCTTCCTTTTTTATTGTTTTTTCTTGTCTTTGTATGATATTTTGTTCTTCTACCTGTGTTTGTATTTTTTGTGTTTTTAGACTTTGTACAACTTCTTTTTTAATATTTTCTGTGTTTTTTTGTGTTATTTTCTCTTCCTTCTCTTGTTTTTGTATAAAAATAATTTTTTGTTCCTGTGGATCAATATTAAGTACTGTATTTTCATCTCGTGATT
Organism: Candidatus Moraniibacteriota bacterium; assembly: GCA_029938745.1. Lineage (GTDB taxonomy): Bacteria > Patescibacteriota > Minisyncoccia > Moranbacterales. The sequence goes on along the minus strand of JAOZUJ010000036.1, from coordinate 3,399 downwards.
TAAATAATATCAATAATATATTTCGTTCATCTTCTGTGAGTCCTTTTGTTGCATCTGAACGAAATACAAATTCACCACGTTCTATCATTGAATGATCATTCACACCTAAAATCTTTTCATATACAATAATCCAATTTTTTATTGTTGGTTTTAATGGTTTTAAAAATGGTTTTGTAATAATACTCCGACTTGTAATTATTTGCCCAATAATTTTTGGATATTTTTCTAGTGCTTTTATTAATGATAATTGAATTATTTCTCTATTTTTATCTTCATTCTTTGGTTTAATAGATTTAATTGCACCTAGAAGTTTAATAGCTTCTTCTGGTGTTATATTACAAATTTCTGCCACTTTTTTTGCAAAATTACCCTCTGTAATTTCTCCAAAAAAATATTGTCGCACAGTACGTGAAAAATCCTCTGTTTGTGCATCTTGTAAATGATATTTTTTTTCTACACGATAAATAAAATCTATCACCTCATCTGAAAATAATAAATCTTGTATTTTTTGAGGTAAAGAATGTATCTTTTGCATCCTCACACGTCCTTCGTTTTGTTCTTTATTTCCATATATATCAGAAACAAGTGTGGGATAATATTTTTGTTTTTCGTAATAATCTTGCATTTTTTTTTATTTATGATAGATTTGGATTCACACCTTGCATTTTACCATACACTTCTGTGTTTGCATGCTTTTGTATATCTCGTGCAAAACTAACTCTGTCTAATTTTTGATCTAAATCATTCTGAACACCATTAAAGTCTGCACTTCCAATTTTATTCATTGTGTTTCCCTGTTTTGCCCATGTTTTTGCATCCATATTACCATATACATCATTTGCAACTGATTGTCGTACTGTATTTTGTTGAGCTGTAGATGCACTTCGATCTATTTCTTGATCTAATTTATGATCAAATACTGTATCACCATTTCCTTTATCTTTATATGCATTATCAATTTTCTTTCGTGCACTTTCTCTTTCCACTTTACTCAATTTATCTAATGATTGTACTAATTTATCATAAACAGCAGTGTCTTTCCCAAAATTGTCTCCCTTCTGCGCATGTGCTAAATATGCACGTAATTTTCCTGGATCTTTTTCTGTTTCTGCTTTTTTTGCTGCCTCATCATGTGTTATACCAGATTCCTTATTTTTCTTTTCTTGATCTAACATTGATTTATTTTCCCTTTTCCTATTATTTGCTTCACCATAACCCATTTTATCAGAAGTTACACGATCTGCAACAGCATCTTTCTTTGCTTGATAATTTTTACCATAGTTTTTAAATTGTTGTCTCACTCCTTGCACTGTACCACCAACGTGACCACCTGTTATATTATCCAATCCTTTTCCACCAGCTTTTGTCATACCAATCGCTGCACCTCGCGCCTTTTTTGCACCTGCAAGTGCAAGATTTGCTGTTTGTCCACTCATTTTTTGTGCCGCTAAAATACTCGTCCAAAAAAGTCCCATTGCCAACATAACTGATGATAAACCTGTAAATGCATTCTTAATACCATTTTCCGTTAATATCTTTCCAAGAGTGTCAGAATTAGTAGTAGTCATATCACCTAATATTATTGTTGATAGATATAATAAAAAAATGACAATAGGACCTACAAATGCTTGTTTAAATAATAAATTCCACCATCCACTTGCATATGATTTTGTTGATGGAAATGCTAAAAGTACATATCCAATTGGTGCAAAAATAAGAAGAATAACAAGAAGTATTGTTCGTGCCATTAATAAGAGCATTATTGTAAAGAAAGTAAATAATATAAATAAACCCACTCCAATACCAAGTAATAATGCCATTAATAAACCTTCTTCTCCACCCTGAACTTCATTCCCTTTAAAAAAATCTTCTCCAATCATTGATTTTACAAATTGTGAACTATCACTAAAGCGTGAAATTAATCCAGATGCTGGTGTAGTAGTTGTGCCATCAGCACCAAGTATTGTAACCATTAAAACATTTGTAAAATCAATGATTACTCGTGTTATTGGCCATGAAAAATTAACAAGTAAAGCCATTACAATAATTAATACCCATGTTTTTTTGATATGATATGATTGAACCTGAAATACCGTTGCAAATGCAGAGAATAATAAGAAAAAAACAAAGAAAATATTAAGAAAATCCCGTACAATTTTCCATCCTGCATATACACCATCACTATTAAAAAGTGCATTACTAAATTCTGGTGATATAGAAAAAGACATCATTGATGTTGTTAATACGATACCAAGTCCTATAAATTTCAATACAGCTAATAATAACCAATGTATTGCATCTATCATTGGATTATCACTCCATTTATGATCTATTGTTATTTGTTTTGTTTTTGTTTCTTTTTTACCCATCCCAAACTTATACCATTGAGCATCACACTTATTTGTAAATGAAATATCTTGTATAGAGTTTTGATTGAAGGATAATTGTATATTAAATAATATAAAAAACATTCCACAAACTAGAAAAAGTTTTTTATAAAAAGAATTTTTATAAATTGTATCTATATTTATTTTCACTTAAACTATATTTAAGTTTTTTTACTATATTAGTATACCACAAATTTCACAGAAATGGGAAATAGGTTAAATGGTTTTTTGAAATTTATATATAATTTAATACTTTATTATATATATAATCTATTATTACTATTACTATATGTATAAGTGGATAAATATTAAATGTGTAGAAATAGATTGAAAATAATAGGTGTGAATAAAAAAGTGAATATGTGTTGTGAAATGTGGATAACTTTTATTATGGGAAAAATGGTAAGTTATCCACAAATTAATTATTTTATTCTAAATTTATACAAGGATATTCACAGGAAGTTATACACATATTCACAGGTTAAACACAGTTTTCTGTGGATAAATAAAAACTAGATGTTTTGAAATATCTAGTTTTTATTTATTTTGAGCGAGTGAGCGGAATCGAACCGCCATTTCTACCTTGGCAAGGTGGTGTAATAACCGTTATACGACACTCGCCTGTTTTATGACACAGACGCACTTTTAAATAATTTTTAATTATTAATTTTACATTTTTAATTAAAAGAGTGGGACCAGCAGGGTTCGAACCTGCGACCAAGCGATTATGAGTCGCGTGCTCTACCACTGAGCTATGGTCCCATAATCATAACCATCTAATCACCTCAATATATTATATGTTTTTTTTCATTTCGTCAACAAAAAAAGCCCTAAAAGGCTCTTTTGTAGTGTATTTATATAAATACATGGTGCCGAGGGAGAGAATTGAACTCTCGACACAAGGATTTTCAGTCCTTTGCTCTACCACTGAGCTACCTCGGCATATATTTTTTCAATATCACGTACACGCTGAGAGACTCGAACTCACGACCCCCTCGGTGTAAACGAGGTG
>JAOZUJ010000035.1:5242-10567 GCA_029938745.1 Candidatus Moraniibacteriota bacterium | reverse complement strand
ATACCCTCATTCATTAACTGTTCAATAATTTTTTCACCACACCCATCAATATTCATGCCTTTCTTTGACACAAAATGACGCAAACGTTCTTTTTGAATGACAAAAGAATTTTTATCTTTACAATAATATGCTGCGCTCTCTTCTTCACCATTTATACCAATTGTATCTTTTATAATTGCACCACCACACATTTCCTCACATGCGCTGATCATATCAAAATCTCGTTCATCGCCTGTCCGCATATTCGTAAGCACTTCAATAATCTCCGGGATGATATCTCCCGCTTTTTGTATCACAACAGTGTCACCGATCTTCACACCAAGTCGCGCGATCTCTTGAGCATTGTGCAAAGTTGCACGCGATACAGTTGAGCCTGCTACAGATACCGGACGTAGATGTGCCACAGGTGTCAGCACACCTGTGCGACCTACTTGTACCGTGATATCTTCCACGACAGTTGTTGTTCTTTCTGCGGGAAATTTATATGCAATTGCAAACCGCGGACTCTTCCCTGTAAAACCAAGTGTGTCCTGCACATTTCTGTCATTAATTTTGATCACAATTCCATCGATTGCATATTCTTGCACATTCCTTTTATCTACCCAGGATCGATACAATGTTTCAATGTCACCAATACTATTACATAATTGATACGATTGATTTGTCTTAAATCCCAACTCTTCCAATAATTCCAACTCATCTATTTGTGTATGTGGATTATTAAAATAGTTATCATTGCCATTAATCAGATCAATATCATACACAAACATTTCCAAGCCACGCTGTGCTGCCACAGCAGGATCTAGCTGTCGTATAGAGCCAGCCGCTGCGTTACGAGCATTGGCAAATTTTGCTTCTCCCGTTTTTTCTCTTTCTTTATTTATTCTTTTGAGCTCACTCTCTGGCAACCACACCTCCCCTACTACAACAATATCAATTGGATATTTTAGTGTCAGTGGCACACTATGAATTGTTTTGATATTATGTGTCACATCCTCTCCAATTACACCATCACCACGCGTTGCCGCTGTAATGAGCACTCCCTTTTCATATGTCAAAATGATCTTCAAGCCATCAATTTTAATTTCTGAGCAATACTCTGGTTTTTTATTTACAAAACCTGCCTTTACGATCATGCGCATGATTTTTTCTTCCCATTTTTTCAGTTCATTAAAATCAAATAAATCATCAAAAGACCACTGTCTCACTTTGTGCTGTGTTTTTTTGAATTTTTCCAGTGGAATTCCACCAATTCTCTGTGTGGGACTTGTCGGACTCTTCAACTCCGGATACATGCCTTCCAATCCTCGCAATTCATCCATAAGCGACGAATACACCACATCATCCACGCTTGGATCATCCTTTACATGATATAAAACACGCAACCGATCAATTTCATCAGTCAATTTCGCAACACGATCCATCGCTTGTTCTTTTGATAATTTTATAACCATTTTCCTATTCTACACCATAAATCAAAAACAAAAAACCTCTCATAAAAAATAAGAGGCTTTATTTTATCACAAAAATTATAATTTCATCTTGTTATAATTAACATCCTGTTGGAACAAAACAATTTGGTACACCACTCGATAAACTCGTTGTATCAACCACATCCTTACACAAACGTGATACCTCACACTCCGTCAAAGCACGATTCCAAATCCGCACATCATCAATCGTTCCTGTAAAATAATTACTCGAATTACCAACATCATTCAAAGTTGCTCCAATTGTCAATGGCGCACCTAGTGTATCCATAATACTACCATAATTAAATGACTTATCATCCTCTTCGTCACCATCAACATAAATTCTCATTGTGCCACTAGCGCTACCACCATCACGCCACAAAGCAACAATATGATGCCATTCATCATCATTGATTCCGCTTGTCTCAATGTTTATAGGAGGTCCTGATGATCTATCTAATTCAAAACGTACATGACCACTGTTTCGTACAAGTATTCGATATCCCTTATTATTTTTTCGTTTTGCAACAATTGTTCCACTATCACTAGTTTTTACCCACACAGAAATAGCGATTCCATCTGCATTGCCATCTGCACCTTTAAGATCAAGTTTATCATCGCCATTTTCTATGCAATTAATATCATCTGCGTTACAACTAGCTTGAAACCACGTTGCAAGATAATGATTACTGCCATCAAAATACAATGCCTCTGAGTTTGAATCATCATCCATAGCACCACTAGTACCGCCAGCAGGAGGAGTGGTAGTATTAGGGTCTTCTTTTACAATTCCTTCCCTCCACGATCCGTCTGCGTTGTATTCATCATCATCAGTCGGTGGACTATCTTTGTGCCCCATGGATGAATCGGCATACCCACGATTCGGATTCATCCCCCCTGGATCAGCATATGTACATCCTGTAAACTCTGCAATTTCTGCATCATACTGACCATCATCAGTAGTATCAACATCAATTGCACCAGTGCTCAACAAATTACACAATGTCAATGTATGATCTTGCTTTGAATAATCTTGTGCTAAATATGAAATTCTTTCGTCTCTCTTACTTTTTTCTGTAATCCGTGCAACATTTGCTCGATCCTCAAATGACCAATGCGCCACAAGCCCTCGTGTCAAACTATCCCGCAACTTCAAAAAAACAGCACGCGATGCATTATTATAATTCCCCGTAGCCCGAAACCGCGACACATTCGCAAGTGGTTCAGTACAAGTTGTAATTGGAATAGTCTGCTCCCATCCACCACTTCCTGCAACTACACCAGTTCCTTCTTTATATGCTGTAATAATAAATTCTGTATCCTGACTTCCGATGCGTGCTGGTGCAGCTGGATCCATCGAAGGACACCCCACAGGTCCAGCACTATCACAACAAACATATCCACTCCCATAAATATCATTGAGTTGCATGCCCATTCGTGCAAGATCATCATTTGGATCCAATTCTTTGTATAATTGTTGCAAAAATTCCTCCATTCCCTCATCAGAATTTTGAAATGCCGTTGATGAATTAACAGACGCGCCCGAACTCCTTCGCTCTATCAACGAAACAGCAGCTAACGAAAATGCCGTCACTAAAATAAATGACAATATAATAAGCGCAAAGACTAGTACAGACCCTTTCTTTGTCCGCCGCCTACCTGCCGGTAGGAAAGATAGCTTCAGCGAAGGCGGATTGTTTTTTATTACTATTTGTTTCATAAATCTTAAATTTTATTTAAAAACTCAAATCAGACGGATAATCTCTCAGAGATGTGGAACTCTGAATATATACTGGTTCAACATGATCTTTAACGGCAGATTCACTTGGCACAACTCTCATACTTACCGTTGCTCGTCCAATTGTATCTGTTGTACGAGATCCTATCACATCTTGATAACGTGTCGGTGCAATTTTAAAAGCTCCTGTCACTTCTCCAGTTGTCAGCCGCTGATCTTTAAGGGTACCTAGATTTTGAGACCACGTACTTGGATTTACACATTCTTGGATATCTTGTATCCCAACACTTGATTGCGATTCCATCCAGAGTGCAGGATGCGCATATTTATTTGCAATAGCATTTTTAAACGTGAACTTAACACATGCTTCTTGTGAAAAATCATAAATAATCAAACTCGCATTTGGATCTAAGAGTTTGCTAAAAAAATCATTTGTGTTGTTAGGACCAGCTTCTATTTCATCCATCAAATTTGTGTATCCATTACCTGATCCATAGCCGATAATCGATGACGTACGCAATGTTTTTGCAACATAATTTAGTGCGAACTGTGCATTCTCCAAATCATTTGCCATTATGCGCGTTTTTTTATATGAACTAATTTGCCGTGCAAAAATACCAGAAATTGATGTCATCATAATTGCAAATATAAAAATTGACACAATTACTTCTACCAGTGTAAATCCTTTTTTTATATTATATTTTTTGTTTACAAACAAATTTTTCATTTCTTTTTATTTACCTGCCCGCCATATTTTGTCCTTTGGACAATATAGGCTGGGTTAATTCTTAATTACTGCTATTCACCATAATTAATCCATGATGTTAATGTTGTTTGTGCATACGCACACTGATTTCCAATTTTACAATTTTTTTCAACATCTGTAGTATTTTTCAAATTTAAATCACGATCATCATCCTTTTGCCATGTCACAACACTTGTAATTTTTGCAGCCACATCCTCATCCGTAATATCATTAAATGGCACTGTGCTTTGATCAATGTCATAATATTCAATAAGAATCAAACGCTTAAATGAAGTCATATCTCCAGTACCATGTTCATAAAGCCCAGTTGATGGATTTAGATACAACTGTTCTAGATCACCAATACCTGCACACAACATGCCCTGCATACCCTCAAAATTATGATCTACAGTACATTGATATTCACCCGCACCGAGTGACCACCATCCATATGTGGAATCTGGATCAAAAGCAGTACACCTCTCAGACCCACTAGCGCCACACTTCTCCTCTGTCACATTATTATCACGCACATTACGCACCAATTCAACACCTTCCTGTGCCAATGACGCTGCAATAATTGCATTGCGACTATCTCCAATTTGTGCCGTACTTCTCGCTGAAAGAAAGACCGCCCCAATAATACCAAAAACTAAAATGAACATTGCAATCATTACTTCACCAATCGAAAAGCCCTTCCTCGTCCGCCGCCTACCTGCCGGTAGGAAAGATAGCTTTAGCGAAGGAGGATTTGACCCTACTGAGCTTTGCTGTATTTCTTTAATTGTACTTTTTTTATTCATTATATTTTACTGAAATGGACAAACCCTATCTGCACTGTCTGTAATCCCATGATCTTCAATTAAACCAGTTGAATGCACACATAAATGATAAAATTTATTATTTTTAGAAAGAATAACCTCATCACCAGTATAACTTGAATTGCCACCAATTGTTATTTTCCCATAAGGGACATCAAAATCAATTATATCCCCATTATTTATAGCTGATGTAGCATTGGGATCAAACGCTCTGGTCTCCATTTCTATATTTAATGGTAACGACACTGGATTAAAAAAAGATTTAGTAATAGCATTACTGCAATCAGCCTCATCCAATTTTCTTACTGTCTGCATAATTTGATAACTGCCACTATTCATTTGGAATTGAAACGCACATGGCATTGTGAGAGTGCCTTTTTGTTTCCCTGTAAGTGCATTATTTTGTGCTTCACGGATACTTGCAGTTACCTCACGTGCAGTAGCTTGTAATTCCTTTTTTGCACGATCTTTATACGACGCACTCATAAGTACAGCTGTCATAATAAAAATAATCGTAAAAACGATAATGACCTCAATGAATGTGAATCC
>JAOZUJ010000035.1:0-5142 GCA_029938745.1 Candidatus Moraniibacteriota bacterium | reverse complement strand
ATTATACCACACTTTTCATAAAATTTAAATAAAATTATCCATAAATGTAGGATATAAATTTAGCACAACAAATATCACAAGAAGTCCAAAAATGAGAAATGGACCAAATGGGATTGCAGTTTTCATCGTTTTGCCTTTTGCAACAACAAGTCCCATGCCAACAAGCGCTCCAACACAAAATGCAACCATCAGAGCCAAAAATGTCGCCATCGGACCAAGTAACAGTCCAATTGCAATTGCCAAAAATGCATCACCATACCCCATCCATGTTTCATCAGATATATAACTAAGCCCAAAGAAAAAACAAAATGCAACAAGTGCGCTCAAACTATGTGTAAACGTCGTGCTATGCCAAAAATCCCCTTGCAAAGATCCACCGCTTATATCATTCACAATATTTATGACAACTAACAATCCAATTGCCAGCCACATAGCATGCATTGGAATTTCCATGTATTTCACATCATAAACAAATACAACCATGAGACAAGCAAAAACAAAGGAATATAGAACTGCAACCAAAAGATTATCAATAGATCCGATTGTATAAAAATAACCAATAAGAGTAAAAATAATTGCTGTTGCAATTTCAACTAATGGATATTGCCATGAGATCTTCTTGTGACAATTACGGCATTTGCCTCGTAATATCAAAAAACTAATGACTGGAATATTATCTTTCCATCCAATATCCTTTTTACATTTAGGACAATGTGACTGACTCAAAAAAAGCTTTTCCTCACTTCGCGTACGAGAGATCACAACATTACAAAAGCTCCCAAATGCAAGTCCATAAATAAAAAATAAAATTATAATCGCCATAACGTATTGTCATCCTGAACCTGCCTGTCCGGTAGGCGGGTTCATTTCAGAATCTCATTATCAAAAATTCAAATAATCATGTACCAAAAAATGTCTGCCGTCCACCTGCCTACATTTAGCACCCAACATTACTAACCTCCCCAGTTTCATCATATGTCACACTTGTACAACTACCTGTATTTTTTGTACCAGGCGTAGCCGTTACTTCATAACGTCCATCATCACATTGTGTATCAACTGTTACTTCTCCAATATTCTCATCTCCTGGATATACTGCATCAATAATTGACGCATCATCACAAATATAAATATCATTTCCCTCAGAAGCTCCCTTTGTATAAATATTTCCACCCCCATCACAACACGCAGTCCACACAGTTTTTATACTAGAGACACTCGAACGGAAAGAAGCATTCTTTGCTTTAAATCGCACATTTCTCATTACCTGCATAATAGTCACAGCCAAAATACCAATAATCGCAATGACTATCAAAAGCTCAATCAACGTAAATCCCTTGTTGCTTTTCATATCTACAAAATTACAACACCTTTTCCACAATTATAGCATATTTCTACAAAACACTATAATATATATAATTCTTATATTGAAAATTAACAAACCAAAAAATTTCCACTTTATTTTCGATTAATCTCAAATTGCTCCTTACCAACTCTACGGACAGAATCAAGAATCACGCCAATAGATGCAAAAAGTACTGATAGCATGATTAATCCAGAAGCTAAAATAGCTGATGGTATTTTATTAATGTATGTATCTCTCATATATTCCAAAATAACTGGAGCGCCTACAATAATTCCGACAATGAGCAATGTCATACTAATGGCAGCAAAAAATCTCAGAGGTCTATAATGCCTGTGCAAATTAAATATCGTAAAAATAACTTTGATACCATCTGGGATTGTGCGTAATTTAGAATTACTACCACTTGGTCTATCGCGATATTTGATAGGAATTTCTTCAATAACAAATTGATGATCAAGTGCAAATATCGTCATATCAGTTTCAATTTGAAATCCATCACATAAAACAGGATAATTTTTTACAAAATCACGAGAAAATGCACGATATCCGCTCATTATGTCTTTCAATTTAACATGAAAAAAACGATTAATCATTGTTTTGACAAGTGAATTTCCAAAACTATGAAATTGTCTTTTGTTTTCATCTACATATTGTCCATCTGTAATACGGTCACCTACCACCATATCAGCACCACCCTTCACGCATCTTATCAACTCATGTACATTCTTAGCTGGATATGTATCATCTCCATCCACAGTAACAAAAATATCTGCTTCAACATCATGAAACATTCTCTTTATCACAGCTCCCTTGCCCTGTTTTCTTTCCACGCACACAATTGCACCTGCCTTTTTAGCGATTTTTGATGTTTTGTCAGTAGAATTATTATCATACACATAGATATCCGCATCCGGCAATTGATCTTTAAAACTAGTAACAACTCTCTTAATGGTTTGCTCCTCATTATAACATGGTATCAAGACAGCTACTTTTTTTTCATTTTTCATAACAGATTACATTAAATGTTTCACAATATTATAATACACCACAAAAAATTTATTTGCCATTCTCAAACCAGTGCTATCCAGCTCCTCAAACTCAATCTCCTTGTTCATTGATTTAAAAAACTCTCTATCTGACACAGAGCGGTTTTTCTGTACATCACAATGCTTTCGATGTATTACTGGAATATTTTTTATAAAATCAAAATTTGCTTTTACTTTTTCCAAAAAATATTTATTTTTAATAGAGTGTAACACAATTCCAATATCCAAAACAAATAAAGCAGGAGAAATAATAAACAACGATTTATAATTGTAATTCTTCCACAAACAAAACAAACGATTACGCTCTAAGTAATAAAACTTATTCCTACTATCCCCTATTCTATAAAAAACATAATGATGCCATACAATTGATTCTTGAGCCACTACACATTTATATCCATGTAATTGCATACGCCAGCACAAATCTAAATCTTCTGAATACAAAAAATAATCAGGATCCAATCCACCAGACTTCAGATACGCATCTCTTTTTACTAGCAGACTTGTACCACTAATAAAAGAAACTTCACCATCATTATTTGCAACACTTTCATCAGCACCGAGTAATCCCATGCCTAAATAATGTAAAGACCCTCCATATGACCCAACCTTCTGCGTTTTATTTTGTTCATCATCTAATAGCAATATCTTTGACTGTACAGCGCCTATATCATCTCTCTCAAATGCAGACATAACCAAATTCTCCAACCACCCATCATCAACAACCACATCAGGATTAAGTAAAACTGCCCCATCATAATTCTCATGAAAAACCCTCTTCAAAAACCGAGCATACGCACCAGCATACCCATAATTTTTTTTATTTTTTACTATTTGAACATGATTAGAAAATTTCTCCACAATCTTAACAGAATCGTCCTGTGAAGCGTTATCCACATAATAATAATCCACATTTTCATAACTCTGCCCAATTAAAGACTGCAACAAGCTTTTCAAATATTTTTGACTATTGTATCCGAGTATTACAACTGCTATTTTTTTATTTATCATATATTATCACAAAATATTACCGTATTTTTTTACAAAATCATCATATGACAAAAGCGTCATCTTTCTTTGTAAAATATTCTTTCTGACAAATATTTTTACACTATCTGGAATATACTTACCAAAACACATACCAACTACAAACGCTAAATTAGCAAGATTTATATCATTAAGGCTAAAGAATTGTTTAATATTATCAATTGTACAACTGCATCTTGACAAAGATAGATTTTTATTATCTGACCTGATCCTATGAATAGTTAAGGCATCCTGCAGACAAGCAATCTTACCCTGATTTGATAATATTTTTTTTTCAAAATATTCATCTGGAGACATATGTTCAATGTCATACCTAAAACCACTATTCCTAAACATTAATGAAGTATGCCTTACATAACTCACATCAAATAGCTCCATACTCAATGTTAATATTTTTTCTTTTTCCAAAAAAACAAAAACATTTGTCCCACAAGCTACATAATTTTGATTTTTATTCAAAAACTGAACTTGTTTTTCTACTTTCGTCGAGAGCCAAATATCATCATGATCTTGAATAGCAATATAATCACCTTGTGTTTTCTCCAATAAAAAATTCAATCCATTGTATGGACCAATATTGTTTTTGCCTTTAAATAATTTAATTCTTGCATCATCAAAAGCCTTTACAATTGCACATGTATAATCACTAGAATTATTATCCAAAATTAAAATTTCACAATTTTGATATGTTTGATTTAGACAACTCTGTAAAGTTTTTTTGATATATTTTTCAGCATTGTATGTAACAATTAAAATATCAACTTTTTTATTATCCATTATCTACTACAAAAAATATTAATATAACATTACATTATTTATCAAAAATTTTAGCCATTTCTACACTGTCTCCATTCTGTATTTTTATTATGTCACTATTTACATTCTTTTTTAATCCTAATAAAAAATTATCCAACTCATCTACTTGTTTTTCCCAAGAATATTTTTTAGAAATTATTTTACCCTTAGTGGCATATTCATACAAAATATCTGGCCTCTTAATTAATTCTGTAATAATATTTACACTATCTTCAATATCAAAAGAATTTATAATTCTTCCATTATCTTTATCCACTAAATAGTCTTCTGTTCCATATTTTGTAGATATCACAGCACAACCACAAGCCATTGCCTCAATAGGTGGTAATGGAAATGATTCATACCAAGAAAATATTATTGCTATATGAGCATTTTTATAAAATTGAGCTAATTTTTCTTGAGGAATAAAACCTAGAAATTCATACTTAAATGAATTAATATTTGGATCCTTACCAAAAATTTGAATGCAGATATTGCCCTTATGTAAAAGATATATTTTTTTCAAAATTTTTACTTGTTGCTCGAAACCTTTAAATTCTCTATCTGGGTCACAATATGTAATTATATTTATTTTTTTACACTGAAAGTATTTCTTTTTAGATACTTCACCACAAAATATTTCATGACTCATACCTGGAGTAATAATTGTTGGACAACTATCATAATTATAAACAAACATTTGTTTTAACCATGAACAATTTACAATATGATTGAATGGTAAATTATTGTATATTTTTACGATTGCCACATCAGTAGAATTATGATACATCAATTCTTCAAAATGTTGACTATGTAATACTATTTTTTTATTTAAACTTAATTTAAAAACAGCATCTGCTGTGCTAATATGTGTAGCTATTAATATAA
>JAOZUJ010000106.1 GCA_029938745.1 Candidatus Moraniibacteriota bacterium | reverse complement strand
GTTTTGCCAAAGTCTGATACGACATGCCATTTGCGTGCGAGGTATCCATCCAAAAAATCGGAGATCGATGCAATGATGAAAAGTACCAAAATGATTGGCATATATTTTTGTGCATCAATGAGGAATAATATAATGATGACAATTGTGAAAACGCCACGAAGTATTGTGATGATATTTGGGATGTTTTTTTTAGTTATCATAATATATTAATTACTAAAAATTATATGAGACGTAGTGGACGGTCATGTTCGTCCACTATTTTATAATATTACCAGTAAGTGTTTTTAACACCAAATAAATAGGCTGTGAGGTTTGTGATTGGATTCATGACAAGTGCAAATGCGAGGAGAAATATAATATCCCAAAATGTCCAAGAGACAAATGGAATTGTACAAAGTATAAATCCTAAAATATAATCAATCTGGTCAAGTGGAATAAATGGTTTGCCACTGGGGATATCTAGTTGTCTTTTGATAATGCTTGCAATTGCATCACCAAAGAGTGCACCAAATCCAGCTGCTGCACCAAAGAGCAGTGTCATCGTGACAGAGTCCATCTTAATTATATCAAAAAATGGCAAATAATATTGTGCTAACGCAACGAGTGCACCACTGATAATGCCTGCGAGCAGTCCACGCCATGTTTTGTTTTTCCCCAAGATCGCACGACCACGGAGCTTTTTATGTGCATCAATTGGGTATGCTAAACGGGGGCAAATTTTTGCTTTTGCTGCGACAATTGGGATCATATTTGCAATAAATGCAGGTAGTGCGAGATAAAGCAATGCAAGAAAATCGTATATCATGAAATATGACTTATTGTATAACATGTGTAGTGTATCAAAAAAAAGTGTTTGATGAAAGAAAAAATTGTAAAATGCGTATCAAAGAGTATATAATAGATTCATGATATTAGAAAATACAAATAATAAAACGGATAATGAGCTCGTAGAGTTGACAAAAAAGGATCCAGCTGTTTTTGGTGTGCTCATGGAGCGATATGATGGAAAGTTATTAACATATATTAGACGTATATCATCCGTGCCAAATGAGGAGGCAGAAGATATATTGCAAGACAGTTTTTTGAAAGCATATCAAAACTTAAATAATTTTGATAATAATCTCTCTTTTTCATCGTGGATGTATCGCATTGTTCATAATGAGACAGTGAGTCATTGGCGCAAGGACAAATCGCGACCACAGGGAAATATCGCGCATGTGGATGATGAATTTCTTGAGCGAATTGTGGATACACAAGATATTGTAGGAGATGTTGATAAGGAAATACTTAAGAAAACACTGGAAGATGTGATGATAGATATGGATGATAAATATCGTGAAATTTTGATTTTGAAATATATTGAAGACAAAAGTTATGATGAAATTTCTGATATTTTGAAAAAACCACCAGGTACAATTGCAACACATATTTCACGAGCCAAAAAACAGTTTCGTGAGCTATGCGTTCAAAAAGATATTAATTTTTTACTATAGACATATGACAGATAAACATCCATCACAAAATGCAATGGACAAGATCATGCGTGGCGAAGTGAAGCAAGTGCCACGGTGGCATTTTGTTGTGCGTAATATTGTTTTGTGGACGCTTGGTATTTTGTGTATTTTAGCAGGAGCTTTAACTGTGAGTCTTATTATCTTTACTTTTGTAAATAGCGCATTTGCAATGCGTGGCATTGCATATAAAAGTTTTTGGCAACACACGATTGTTTTTATGCCACTATTGTGGATTGTGGGTACATTGCTTTTTGTGGGATTGTTCAAGTTTTCTGTACGACATACAAACTACGGATATAAATATCCATTATTATCAATTTTACTAGTAAGTTTTCTTTCTAGTGTTTTTATCGGCATTGCATTTTATTTTTTGGGCGTGAGTCATATGATTGATGATATTTTGGAGATGCATTTTCATACATATCACAGTGTGGAGCGACGGCAGGCACGATTATTTGATAATCCAGAAAAAGGTATGCTCATTGGACGTATTATACAGAGCGATGCAGAATCGTTCATGTTGGTAACACCAAATGGAGAAAAATGGCGTGTGATGTGTGAACATGTCCCACAAAATAAACAACATGCAATTGTAGATGGAAGTCGTTTTGTTGTTATTGGTAAAAAAGTTGATGATGATGTTTTTGTTGCGTGTGATGTACATAAACGTGGAATGTTCGGTATAAATAAAGGAGTGCAGAAAAAACGTATGCAAAAAATGCATTGTGATGATTCATGTATGGAAAATCATAGTCAGGTGTTACCAAAAAATATTGACATATTAGTACAAAATGCATGTACACATGCACAATAAACTTTAAATGAAAGAAAAATAATCATAATGCGTAATAATTAGTGTGCAGGTTAAAAGATGCACGTATAAATTATTAAGAATATGATTATGACAAATAAGAGAAAGGTATTAGTTGGTTCATTTACGGCGGTTGTTGCAGCCGGTGCAATTGCAGCGAGTGTAACAAGCGCAAACTTTGAGGGTAATAGTGCTAAGAGAGAGGCTGTGCAACGTGCATTGGAGTCGCGGGATATGCATGCGTTTCATGATGCAACAAAGGGAAATGCATGGGCAGATGACATTGACACAAAAAGAGAATTTGATGCGATGATCCTGTCACATAACTTGCGACAAGATGGTAAGTATAAAGAGGCACGAGAGGTATTGGAAAATGTAGGCATTGAACATCCAGGACGCATCGGTAAACATGGTCCACGTGGGGATATGCGTGACGCAATTGCACATGGTGATTGGACAGAGTTTCAACAGGAAACACAAGGAAAACATATTTTACGTGTTATTAACACACCAGAAAAATTTGAACAATTAGTGGATGCACATGAGTTACATGCAAAAGGACGACATATTGAGGCACGCACAATTATGCAGAAGCTTGGATTACATGGGAGGCACATGTAATAATGAAAAATATCCATCAACACAA
>JAOZUJ010000105.1 GCA_029938745.1 Candidatus Moraniibacteriota bacterium | reverse complement strand
GCACCGCTTGGACATGGACATAATTATTCACCAGTTGATTATATTGATAACTGGATCATATTGATGGATCCACCTAATTGGACTGATGAGATGTCAACACAGCTGAAGGAAAAGTTTTTGGAGTAACTTTTTACATGTTTTTGCGGTAAATATATAACATGAAGAAGATTGCTTCGCTCTCCTACGCTGATGGCTATGGCGAAATAAATCACTCGTTATTACTCCCTTCTCGCAAAGACGATGTGTTTTGATTATGAAATATTTTGTTTATATTGTACGGTGCAAAGATGATAGGTTGTATACAGGTCTAACAACTGATGTGAATAGGCGAGTAGATGAACATAATGGTGATGGAAAGGGTGCAAAATATACCAAAATGCGACAACCAGTAGAGGTGGTTTATGTGGCAGAATTTCCAGATCGCTCTCGTGCGAGTAAAGAAGAGATTAAGATCAAAAAAATGACTCGAAAGCAAAAAGAATTATTGATCGATGAGGAGGAAAAAGTATAGTATAATATTAGTAATAAATATTATATACAAATTATGGTAAAAAATAGTATAAGTAGTGTGATTGTTATTATTGGGGTATTTATGATAGCCCAAGCATCTTTTGCTGTTGTGCCTGAAATATGTACGGAGGAATATGCGCCAGTGTGTGGTCAGCCACCGATGCCAGAGTGTCCGGAGGGTTTGGCGTGCATGCAAGTGATGCCAGCACAACAAACATATTCTAATAAATGTATGATGCAGCAGGATGGTGCTACACTTATTCATGATGGGGTATGTAATGATGCCAATGTGCCAACAGTTGATGTTCAGCCACATCAGATAATATCTTCACCGCTTAAGATCAATGGGAATTCAAATGGTGCGTGGTATGGTTTTGAGGGTAATCTGGGCACAGTAGAAGTGCAAAATGATATTGGTGATGTTTTGGCAATTGCGGGATTGCCAATTGCAGGAGAATGGATGACAGAGGATCCTGTAAATTTTACTGCAGTTGTTGCATTTGATACAGGTGGCGCTACACAAGGAAGGCTCGTGTTCAAAAACGATAATCCTTCTGATAACAGGGAACTTGATAAGTCGTTTGAGGTACCAGTGCGATTTGCTCCAACAAGTGATGTGACGCCATCAGAGATAGTTGAGCCACCAAAAGGGTGTATAAGATGGTTTGATGGGTGTAATACGTGTACAAGCAGAAGTGGTGATATTAAGAAGCATATGGTGTGTACAGAAATGGCGTGTATGGAGCAGGGTGTGCCATATTGCATGGAATACGCGTCAGAAACAGGTGGTTTTGGGAGTGTGTTAGAACGTATATGGAACTTTATCATGGGATTGTTATAATCACATGATTAATTATTGTGTATAATTAAGATCCTGAAATAAATTCAGGATGACAAGTAGAAATTTAAAAAAATGATTGAGGTTTTTAGAGCAAAATTAATTGAAGATGAAAAAGAGCGTGAGGCGGCAATGGAGGTAATCGCGGAGAGAGAGTCTTATTATGTAGAGCTTTTTGCGCATGAATCACGTCCACCACGTATCAAAGTGACGTATGAGGGGTCTAATCCACTGACTGTGCGTATTTTGTTTGCACCAGTGAATGGCAAAACTGTTGTGGTAAATGAAAGTGGTTACGGCACAGCGGACGCCGTGACAAAACATGCATTCAAAAAACTTCGTCGTAGAGCAAAAAATCATTTTGTCAAAACAAAAAATCGACATCGATAATAATATATTTCATATAATTTATATATTTTGTTAATGACAAAATGTGTTTTTTGTGCTTAAATAGATAGACTATGAGTACAGACTATTATACAATTTTAGAAGTGGAAAAAACGGCATCTGAAAAAGAGATCAAGACAGCTTTTCGTAAACTTGCACATGTACATCATCCTGATAAGGGCGGTGATGAAAAGAAATTCAAAGAGGTGAATGAGGCGTATCAAACACTTTCAAATAAAGAAAAGCGTGCACAATATGATCGATTTGGACAGTCAGCTGGTGGTTTTTCATCTTACGGCGGTTCGACTGCTGGTGGAGGTAGCACAGGACAGTATGGTGGCTTCAATATGAATTATGGAGACTTTGCACGCAGTGGCTCAGGATCACAATTTAATATGTTTTCTTTGAAAAAGATTCCAGTGTTAGTATGGATTTTGCTATTACCAATTATTATTATCATTGTTTTGGTAGGATTGTTCGCATTATTTTTATGGATTTCTTTTAAAACTTTACAAACTGTGAGAAGATGAAGATACATTTTATATAATATAAATAATTATAACATTATGGCGAAATTTTTTTGGGTGACCATTATTCTCGCAGTATTTATTTTTAGTGCAAATCACTTCATGAAAGTATATGGCATAGAATGTTGTTTTTTGCCATTCTTTTAATATAAGTTATTAAATACATGAACATATATATTTTATACTTTATTGTATTTTTTGGAGTTACAAATGTGATTGCTTTTTTGATGATGTGGATTGATAAGGGAAAAGCAAATAAAAAAGGTGCTCAGAGAATTTCTGAGGGCATGTTGTTTTTTATGGCAACAATGTTTGGTAGCGTGGGCGTGTATGGTGGCATGTTTGCCTTTCGTCATAAAACACGGAAGTGGTATTTTGTTGTGGGTATTCCATTTTTGATCGTGCAAAATATTGCGCTACTGTTTGTTGTTTATTTATTTTTGAAATAATTTAAAAAGAAGAAAGCACCTTCACATTTTTGTGATAGGTGCTTTGTTTTATAATTCTCCTTTTTTCATCTTTTGGACAAGTGATAGATAGCATGGAAATGTTTTGCAACATATCTGACTCTGTGCAATTTATTTTTTGCTATTGAATCCAGAGAGGTGTGGTGGATATAATTACTATCACAGTAACAATGAATATCACTTCAAAAATGGTTTTGTTTTTAGCATTTTTCATTATTTACTCCTATTCTTTTTGAGATTACGATGGAGGATCGTTTTGAACCCCATACCGTACTCTGTTGATT
>JAOZUJ010000104.1 GCA_029938745.1 Candidatus Moraniibacteriota bacterium | reverse complement strand
GCTTTTAAATTCCTCACATGTAATTATAACATGATCGACTACTTTAATGTCTAAAATCTTTCCCGCATGAATAAGTCTTTTAGTAACTTCTATATCATCTTGTGATGGTTCAATATCTCCTGATGGATGGTTATGTGCAATGATTATTGATGAAGCATTATTTTTGATAGCTCCCTCAAATACTTCTCGTGGATGAACCAGGCTTGCGCTCACTGTTCCAATAGAAATGATTTTTCGTTTAATTTCTTGATTTCTGCTATTAAGGTAAAAAACAACAAAATGCTCCCTTTTACTACTCCGAATATCTGACATCGCCTCCCATACATCTTTTGCGGTTAAAAGTATATTTGTTTTTTTACCCTTCAACTTTCTCTGTCCTAATTCAAAACAGGCCACAATCTCACACGCCTTTGCAAGTCCAAGTCCGTGAATTTTTTGTAAATCATCAATAGTTGCATCAAGAATTTTTTCATTTTTAAAGTCACGCAAGATCTTCTGTGATAATTTCATCACATCCATTTCCTTCGTACCACTACGCAACAATATTGCCAACAGTTCAGCATCTTTTAACTTCTCAGGTCCATACTTTTCCAACTTTTCCCTCGGTCGCTCAATCTTTGGTTTATCTTTGATCTTCATGGTCTATGAAACTTAACACCTCACGAATTACTACTCCAATATCATTTTTTATATCACACTCCCATAAAACAAGAACATCCCATCCTTGCAAACGAAGATCTTTTTCTTTTTGTTTATCTCTTTTTTTATTTTTACTAAATTTTTCCTTCCAAAATGTAGTATTACTCTTTGGTAATGACAGTTTACATTTTGGACACCTGTGCCAATAACAGCCATGTATAAATATTGCTTTTTTCCGTTTCGGAAATGCTATATCTGGACGACCTGGAACTCTCTTCCAATCTAAACGATATCCTCTCACACCATGTTTCCACATTGCTTTTCTCAGCAATAACTCTGGACCAGTGTCTCGCCGCTTATTTGCACTCATCACACGAGATGTGCTTTCTTTTTCAGGAACTGGTGCCCGACCATCTCTAACATATTTAACCTCTTTCATGCATTAACCCTACAGCTTTTTCACACAAAAATCAATAAAACATCGAGAATTTATTTCAAAATAAAGAAAAAACAGCAAGTGTATTCACTTGCTGTTTTGTTTTTGTTTGAATGGCAGATCGATCTGTTGCGGTCCGTTACGCTTTCTTTCGATCTTCATTGCCCTTTCTCGACTTTCAACACACTTTTTCTGCGATACTTTCCGGACATACATCATTCCGAGTTGTTGCACTTCAATATTTGCAAGTGATACACCATGTCGAGATATTAAGCTGTCTCGTAAAACACGGTGTGCGTCATGCCATAAACGATGATAACCCTCGGACTCCACGTGTTGCCTGAAGTGATGATTTACACAAAACGGTCGAGTACCGTTGTAAGCAGTGTATCGCGTATACACTAAGTCGCATTTCATTCTTTATTCCTCCGATCAATTTCAGCCTGTGCCCAATCAGAATAATAACTCCTTTTCAGTTGTACAAGCTCCTCAAGTTTTTCTGTACTTAGATCCTCACAGATCAATCCCCACAACTCCATCGACATTTTCATCTTTATTACCACATCACCAATTACCTCAAATTCTGCCATGACATACCTCCTTACAAATATAATAATGTTAGGGAACAAATTCGCCAATCGAATGAGAAATCATAACATAAAACTAATACAAAATCAAGAATTAAAAATACATATTTAAATACTAATTTAAATATGTATTTCTTTTTACATATCCTCTAGAACTGGTTTTTCTGGGATGAATTCTGCTGGTAGTCCTTGTTTTTTGAAATAGTTGCACATTTCTTGGCATGCGAATTTCTCTGTTGAATAATGCGTGCCACCCAATACATTTATTTTGTTTTCTTTTTCAAAATTGTGTACCTCCTGGGAAAAATTATTATTTGACATAGTTAGCAAAATTATATAGACTACAATGTCATTCGAGATATAAATTTCAATATTGTTCCTTTAAAATTCTACAACAATGGAGGAGAAAATGTTACCATACAAAGAAATTTTTGACACTAACAATACAGTGGCTGTTAACATTTGCGAGCTTGCAAAAATTTGTTGGGATTTACAGTTAAGTGATTCCACCGGATTTAGCATTAGCTGTAAAATCACTGACAATATCATAATGACAGATAAAACTGGCACCGGATTTAGACGTAATAAAATTACACCCGCTGATCTGGTACTAATTGATTTAGATGGTAATTTTTTGTTCAGTCCAGATAAAACTGATGCCAGAAAAGCGCCCGTCAATGTCGTGATACATCTTGAGGGATACAAGACCAGTGATGCCATTGCATGTATTCATTGGCACGACCCCTATACAAATGCATTTTCTTGTCTTCAAAAAAACATACCACCATTTTCATTGCAGTCAAAATTAATTGGCGATGTGGAATGCGTTATTGTTGATGACAGAAAAGAGAAAAAACAACACGAAAAAGAAATTTCCAAGCTCTTAGTGCCAAATGGGCTTCATAGTCGCAAAGACGTTTACTTTGTAATGAAAAAAATTGGCAAAAAAGCCGGAGAAATCCTACAGAGAAGAAATGATGAATTCCAAAAACATGGAATTGTAATAACTCATTTTGAACACGGTTTATTTTCTTTTGGCAGAAGCCTTGATGAAGCATTTGACAATGGCTATCGCTCCGTAAGAAATGCACAGACAATTCTCTACAGCAAACTTCTTTCTACGTGAGTAACCTCACAAGCGTTCACTCGATCTTATCAGTGGACGCTTTTTCAATTAGCTCAATAGATGTTGGACCTTTTTGAATTTTTAATACTGAATTCTGTATATTTTTATATGCATCAGAAATACGTTCTTTTTGTTTCAATGAAATATTATTTGGAAGTTTTGAATAACAGAAAAAATTTATCTTATCAGCTTCATCAGTTAGTTCAATATTTCCATTAACAATTGAACAGAGAAAACTAAATACAATTTCTTGTTA
>JAOZUJ010000034.1 GCA_029938745.1 Candidatus Moraniibacteriota bacterium | reverse complement strand
CATCATGGTGTACGTATTACAGATGATGCTATTATTGCTGCAGTGGAATTATCACGTCGGTATATTTCAGATCGATTTTTGCCAGATAAAGCAATTGATCTTATTGACGAAGCAGCATCAACGTTGCGAATGGAGATCGACTCAATGCCAGCAGAAATTGATCAAATGGAACGTGATATTCGTCGATTAGAAGTGGAAAAAAAGGCACTGGAAAAAGAAAAGAAAAATGGCAATACTGAAAAAATTAAAAAAATTGATAAAGAATTAGCAGAGTTGAAAGAGAAATCAAAAAAATTAACAATGCAATGGAAGGCAGAAAAAGATGTAATCATGTCAATTCGTGATGCAAAAAGCTCAATTGAGAAATTGCGTGCCAGCGCTGACAATTTGGAGCGAGAAGGTGAATTTGATAAAGTTGCAGAAATTCGTTACGGGAAAATCCCGCAGCAACAAGAAAAAATTAAAGAAGATGAGAAAAAACTTACATCGTTACAAAAAGATGGTGCAATTTTGAAGGAAGAGGTAACAGATGAAGATATCGCACATGTAATAGCACAATGGACTGGTGTGCCAGTATCAAAAATGTTGATGAGTGAAATGGAAAAATTAACAAAAATGGAAGAAGAACTTGGTAAACGTATTATTGGCCAAGAAGAAGCTGTTAATGCTGTCTCAAACGCTGTTAGACGTGCGCGTGCGGGCATTTCAGATGAAGAACAACCAATTGCGTCATTTATATTTCTTGGGCCAACCGGCGTAGGGAAGACTGAACTTGCAAAATCACTTGCAGAATTTATGTTTGACGATGAAAAATCAATCGTGCGTATTGATATGAGCGAGTATATGGAAGCACATGCAGTGGCAAAACTTATTGGATCACCACCTGGATATGTGGGACATGATGAGGGTGGACAATTAACAGAAATTGTGCGTAGAAAACCGTATAGCATTGTACTTTTTGATGAAATTGAAAAAGCACATCCAGATGTTTTTAATATTTTTTTACAAATTTTGGATGATGGACAATTGACGGATAGTAAAGGACGAACAGTGAATTTCAAAAATACAGTTATCATTATGACATCAAATGTTGGTTCTGATATAATTTATGAAATGCAATCAGAAAAACAAACAGATGAAGAAAAAATGCGCAATACTGTGATGGGTGAATTACGCAAAAAATTTAAGCCAGAATTTTTGAATCGTGTGGATGATATCATTTTATTTCATCCATTGACACAGGATATGATTGCGTATATAGTTGATATTCAATTACAGCATGTTGCTGATCGGTTAATAGATGAAAAAATTATTCTTCATGTCACAAATTCAGTAAAAAAATTTCTTGCAACAAAAGGATTTGATCCTCTTTACGGTGCTCGTCCACTTAAACGGACAATACAACAAGAACTTCTTGATCCACTTGCAATGAAAATTATTGATGGGACAGTAAAGTCCGGAGATACTGTAAATGCAGATATCAAAGGAAAAGAAATTAATATATCAGTAAAATAAATTATCATGATCGCACATTTACGCAGTTTGATTTTTACACTTATATTTTTTATTGCGCTTGAATTACTCATATCCCTTTCATTGCTCGGTGAGCAATGGGGATTTTTTATTGTGTCATTTCTTGTCTTGTTTGCAGTTTTTGCTGGTTGGAATGTTGGGAAAAAGATTATTTTTTCTTTTTTACCACTTAGTCTCACAATATCGTCTATTGGACTTTTGTATTTTATTGATAGTACTAGAGAGCAACAAATATTTGGTTTTTTGGTCTCATTGTTATTTTACATGTCGCTTCTGGGCATTAAACGTATTTGTAAAAATCCTCTTGATATGACAGCAAGGAGTTTGTTTTCTGCCGCACTTATTTCGATTGTGTTTCTGTTTTATGCGGTTGTTTATGGATTATATATAAACTTTAATATCCCATTATGGCTCTTCATTGGAGGACATTTCATTTTTATCACATTTGTTACATTTGTTTCTTTGCGTGCGTACTCTAGTGATTCTCGGCGGATATTTTTATATAGCATATTGATCGCATTTGCAATGATACAATTGGTTTGGATGGCAAATTTTTGGCCATTTGGATATTTGACAATGGCAACCATTAGTCTGATGTTCTATTATGTATTATGGGATTTAGTGCAGATGGTATTTCTTGAAACATTGTCAAAAAAGCGAATTGTGATTACAATTATATATTGTATAGTGTTGACGTTGGCTGTTTTGCTGACGACACAATGGTTATTAGTTGGTTAAAATTATTTTTATGAAAAAAGTATTCAAATTTATTGGCATAGGGTTATTGATATTTATTATTGGTGGACTTGGGGGCGTGTTTTTAAATTACATGTTAATTTCTCGTGTGGTGGCAGATCCAGAATTATCACATAACCCAATTATAAAAGCACTAGATCAGCGTGTGCAAATTATCAAAAGTACAGAGAAGATCATTGTAGCAGAAACTGAGTCGATTGCTGATATCGCATCGCGTGCATCAACAACTGTTGCATATGTTGAATCGGTAGATGCGCAAAATATTGTTACGAGTGGCAATGGGATTGTGATCAGTAGTGATGGCGTTATCGCGACGACAACATCTGTTGTGCCAAAAAATAATATTGTGCAATATATTAAACTTTCTGATGGAGCGGTATATGATGTTGTGGAAGCAGATGTCGATGAGTATACTGGTATTGTATTTTTGCGTATTGAAGCAAACGATCTAGCGACAATTTCGTTTGCAAATTCAGATGATGCACGAAGTGGAAAGCGTCTGATTGCAATTTCACGAACTCGTGAAAACAATGACGCGCAATTTGCATTAGGTGGATTTCTCGGTAGAGATCATATATTTAACATTGCGTTGCCGATGAGTGATTTTTTGCAGGGCGTACTTGTGATGGACTTGTCACAAACAGCATTGCGTCATAGTGTGGGTGCACCGGCTGTGGATTTTCAGGGTAATATGGTTGGACTTATTTCATATAAGATAGAGGCGAAAAGAGAAGAAAAAAATTATTATGCAATTGCTGCAAATGATGTATATCGTGCTTTTGAGAATTTTTTGCAATCTAAAGAAGACGATAGCGTGACACAAAATGTACTTGGAGTAAATTATCAAATGATCACTCCATTAAATGTACATATAGATGATATGAATATCACAGATGGTGCAGTTATTGATACGCCAAAAACATACGAAGAACAAAGAATATTTGCAAATTCACAGGCTGCGCGTAGTGGGCTTGGTGGTGGTGATATTGTTGTAATGGTGAACAATGAAACAGTTGATATGAAAAATAATCTTTCGCGATTGATGCATAAATATAGAACTAGTAAAGAAAAAATCGTGTGGAAGGTGTTACGTGGAGATGAGTTGTTGACAATTGACGTTATAACGAAATAATACACAACGAACCTGTTGACAGCGTAGTCCTTGTGTAGTATATTGAATGGTGTTAGTGATAATCGCATCACTTGTATTTGTATTATAATTTTTTAGGATAATTTAGAAAAATGCTTGCAATAATTAAAACTGGTGGAAAACAGTATAAAATTGAAGAAGGAAATAAGATAAAAGTGGAAAAACTTCCCGGTGAAGTGAATGATAAAATTATTTTTGATGAGGTAATGCTTGTTGGAGATGATAAAAAAGTCTCTGTTGGAACGCCAACTCTGAAGACAACAGTTGAAGGTAAAATTCTTGCACAAGATCGTCATGATAAGGTGTGGGGTATTAAACATAAAGCAAAAAAGCGTTATAAGAAAAAATACGGACATCGCCAAGCGTATACAGAAATTGAGATTATAAAAATTGGGTAAATTAAAAAGTTGAAACGTGAAAAAAGGTCGCCGTCATGATTATGATGGTGACCTTTTTGATTATGACAATATGTATTTTTCTAACGTGCGTCTTTAACATTTTTCGTCATTTCGTCATCCAACTTTTTTTGTGATACTTGTACGATATGACAATGATTTTCAGTGAAAAATACACTAGAATCAGAATGCCGTTGAAAATATGAGTCTTCCAAAATATCTGTCGCAATCCCAACAACATCTTTGTTGCAGAGCATTTTTTTGGAAAATAAATCTTCTATACTTTTGAGATAAACCGTATTAGCCTTTCTTGAAGTAAGGCCGCCATTTGCAGCAAATAAAACAATACGTGCGGCTGCATCAAGGTCTTCTGTCCACACAGGCTTAATTCTATGATAATAATCAACTAATTTTTGAGCTATTTTTGTGTGTACTGCAATACCATTAATCCAATCAAAATTATCATTATTTTTTTGCATTTATTTATTCTCCTCCTGTAAGAAAATTTTTTTAAGAAAATTTTTCTCTGTTTGTTAGTGAACTACGAATTGTCATGTCGTCAGCATACTCTATATCGGAACCTGTAGCAAGACCACGGGCAAGACGTGATATGGTGATATTTTGTGGTGCAAGTGTTTGTCGCAAATACATTGCAGTCATATCGCCTTCGGTTGTAAAATTCGTTGCAATAATAATTTCATCAAATTGCGATTTTTCAATACGACTCATGAGAGCATTTGTTGTCAATTGATCTTTGTCACGTTTTTTAATCGTGCCACCCAAAACATGATAAAGACCACTAAACGCACGAGAACGTTCAATAGGGATAATATCAAGTGATTCTTCTACAATACACAATTTTTGATGATCTCGATTTTTGTCTGCACAAATTGTGCAAAGTTCATTTTGTGTAATATTAAAACATTCAGTACATGTTGTTATTTTGTGTAAATTAGATAGGTCAATGATAAATTCATCAATTTTTGTTGTTTCTTGTTTAAAAAGAAATAAAACTAAACGTTCTGCCATTTTTGGTCCAATACCAGGCAGAGCGCTAAATTGATTAATGAGTCGTTGAAATGAATCTGGATACATTATTTAGTAGATAGTATTTAGTAGAGAGTGGTTTGATTGTGGAATTATTCTTCTACTTGTTGTATATGAGTTTTTTCCAGGTTTTTATATGAAGCACATTCTTCGTGAAAAAATAGTTGCTTTGTGCCAACGGGGCCATTCCTATGTTTCGCGATAATAATTTCAGCAACACCTTTATTTTCTGTATCTGGGTTGACGCGATCTTCACGATAAATAAACATTACGACATCAGCGTCCTGCTCAATTGATCCAGATTCACGCAAATCAGAGAGTTTTGGTCGTTGATCTGGTCGTGATTCTACTGCACGAGAAAGTTGCGAGAGTGCGAGAATTGGTATATTGAGCTCTTTGGCAAGCATTTTGAGTCCACGAGAGATCTCAGAAATTTCTTGCACACGGTTTTCATTGCTACGTCCTTCCATGAGCTGTAAATAATCAATGATGATGAGTCCGAGGTCGTGCTCTGCCTGTAATCGCCGTGCCATTGTGCGCATTTCCATAATATTTGCACTAGATGTGTCATCAATAAAAATTGGTGCTTCAGAAAGTTTGCCCATTGTTTCATTGATCTCAACAAAGTCAGAATCTTTGAGATTTCCTGTGCGAAGTCGCCAGAGATCAACATTGCCTTCTGCTGCGATCATGCGATCAACGAGTTGATCAGCAGACATTTCTAATGAAAAAATTCCAACGGGGATATTTCCATCCGTACTTGCTTGTCGAGCAATGTCTAGCGCGAGGGAGGTCTTACCAACAGAAGGACGCGCTGCAAGAATAATTAAATCTGATTTTTGTAAGCCAGAGAGGAGTTCATCGAGATCTGGAAATCCAGTTGGTACACCACGCATCTGACCCTTGTTTTTGTGGAGTTCATCAAGTCGATCAAAGGCATCTCCTAAAATTGTTTTAATCGGTGTAAATTCTTGTTTGAGTGATTTTTCAGAAATACCAAATAATAACTGTTCTGCATCGTCAAGTGTTTTTTCGACATCTTCTGATTCGTTGTAGCCCATTTCGTTTATTTGTGATGCTGCGCCGATGAGGCGACGAAGGACTGCCTTTTTTTGAATGATTTTTGCATAATATGTAATATTTGATGCAGTCGTAATACCACTTACCAAAGATGCAAGAAAACTTGCGCCACCAATGGAATCAATTTTATTTTGTTCTTCGAGCTCATTGGAGATACTCAGCACATCAAGAGGGTCACTTTTTTCATATAATGAAAGCATCGCTTCATAAATAACATTATGTGCTTCTTTATAAAAATCACCAACATGAATCATATCAGCAACTTTAACAATTGCGTCTTTATCAACCATAAGAGCTCCAAGAACAGATCGTTCTGCTTCAAGAGAGTGTGGTGGTGTACGGAGTTGTTGTGTATCGTCTGGCATTATCTCGTAATTAGTATATTAGTATGCCTACCGGCAGGCATGTGAGTAGTAAGTAGTATATCATCAGATAGTTTTTTTGTATACAAAAAAAGGTTAATAAGTAGTGCAGAATATGTGGAAAAGAAAAACCCCGAACAATAGAGCTTTCGTTATGAAAGATATTAGTCCGGGGGTAATGCATAAGAGTTTTTGTCGTACGTCAGGTGAGACTGTTTCAAGGGCGTTAGATTTTGAGCATTCGCTCAAGATGTCAAAATATTTCCCTTAAATAGCGCATTATGTGCATGGAAATTCTCCATACATGTGCCAGTGTTGGCGCGCTTTCAGTTGATTTTTTATCATAGGCAATTTCTCCGTTGAGAAAACTTATGTGTTCTATCACATCCATTTATATTTGACGATACGGTTAAAGTCAAAAGAATGTGACACACGGCTCATGAAACTCTTACTAGCTCATTATTGTGAAATAACGATATATTAATTATAACAAAGAGTGCTTTTTTTGACAAATGAAAAAGAGTAAAATTGATTTTTTATCATAAAAGCGATAGTATAAATGTATGCATATAAATAAAGGACAACAATTTTTGTGTAAGAGAGTTCCCGTAGGGGTATCTTTTTAGTTTTTGACTTTATGAATTTTTTAAACTTTTAAATAAATTATTATGAAACAATCACAACTTTTTGGAAAAACAATTAAAGAAGTGCCAACTGGCGTCTCTGCAAAAAATCATGAACTTTTGTATCGAGGAGGTTTTATTCGTGAGTCTGTTGCTGGACGATATTATTTTTTGCCACTAGGTATGCGAGTGCATGAAAAAATAATGAAAATTATAGAATGTGAAATGGAAAAAGCTGGTGCACAAAAGATCTTGACGCCAACCTTACATCAATTAGACTTGTGGCGAGAGACAAATAGAACAGATACAGCTGGCTTTGAGCTTATGACATTAAAAGACAGGCGAGGGGCAGAATTTGCTCTAGGTGGGACAGCGGAAGAAATGATCGTGGATATGGTACGAAAATTTAATATTAGTTATAAAGATCTACCATTTAACGTATATCAATTTTCAAATAAGTTTCGTGATGAATTGCGTGCTAAAGGAGGGCTTTTGCGTGTACGCGAATTTATCATGAAAGATGCATATTCATTTCACGTGGATAATAAGGATTTTGAACGAGAATATAAATTAATGTGGAAAACATACAGTACAATTTTTACAAAATGTGGATTAGAAACTCATGTAGTTGCTGCAGACAATGGGTATATTGGCGGCGAATATTGTCATGAATTTGTTACTGAATCAGAGGTTGGCGAATCTGACTTTTTTGTTTCTAAAGATGGTAAATATTGTGCACATGAAGATGTTGCAGAATTTGACCATGTAGACATAAATCCAGATGATGAATTAAAAGAAATGGAAATTGCACAACAGCCAGAATGGGTGCAGACAATGGAAGATAATGAAAAACATTATAAATTGCCGTCAAATAGATTTCTTAAAAATGTAGTTTATAAAAATACTCTCACAGATGAACTAATTATTATTGTAATTCGTGGAGATTTGGAGGTAAATAAAACGAAAGTTGAATCAAAATTACAATTAGTTGGTCAATTGGAAGCAGCAACTGACGAAGATCTAGAAAAAATTGGCACAAAGAGTGGCTGGGTACATTCATGGGGACATGATGCAAAATATGTTGGAGACCTTTCTCTCAAGGGTGTAAAGAACTTTATTGGTGGTCAAAAAGAAAAAGATACCGATACGATCAATGTAAATTATGGCAGAGATTTTGAATGTGAAGTCATAGATGATTTTGCGGTTGCACAAGATGGATTTACAAAAGACGGTCAAAAACTGATAGCAAAAAAAGGAGTAGAAGTGGGAAATATTTTTCAACTTGGGTATCATTATTCAAAATTGATGAATGCAACTTTTCGTTCAAAAACGGGGGATGATGAATTTTATTATATGGGTTGTTATGGCATAGGTGTCGGTAGGACGATGGCAACGATTGCAGAAATTCATCACGATGAAAATGGAATTATGTGGCCAGAAAGTGTTGCACCGTTTCATGTACATCTCATAAATATAGGCGAAGAAGAAAAAACTCAAGAGACCTATGAACAATTACAAGATGCGGGCATAGAAGTTTTGTGGGATGACAGAGATATGCGACCAGGACAAAAATTTGCAGATGCAGATCTTATAGGTTGTCCATACCGTGCAGTAGTTTCTAGTCGCTCATTAGAAAATGGTGGCATAGAATTAAAAAGCCGTACTCAAAAAGAAGGTGAGATCATAAGTGTAGAAAAATTAATTGAACAAATGAAATAATTGACATAGCAATCAGGTCACTAGTTCTAGCGACGTAGTTGCTATAAGTATAGTATGAAAATTGTAAGTGCGTGTTTAGCGGGAATTAACTGTGATTATAAAGGTGGTTCACGTCAATGTCCGAAAGTTATCGAAATGATTAGGAATGGTAAAGCAATTCCTGTGTGTCCAGAGCAATTAGGTGGTTTAACAACGCCGAGAACTCCCGCAGAACAAAAAGCTGATAAAGTAATTACAAAGGACGGAGCTGATGTCACAGCTCAATTTGAAAAAGGTGCACAAGAAGGATTAAAGATTGCAAAACTTGTAAATTGCACTGGAGCAATTTTAAAAGCAAAATCTCCGTCATGTGGGTCTGGCAAAATATATGATGGTACTTTTTCTAAAACATTAATTGATGGCGATGGAACATTTGCAAAATTGTTAAAAGAAAATGGAATTGAGGTATTAATTGAAGATGAAATTTAGTTTAACTATGATAAAGGCAATAATATTTGATTGGGGTGGGGTTTTAATAGATGAAACTTTGGGAAAAATGGACAAGTATTGTGCAGATGTTTTAGGTGTGAATGTTGAAGATTATAATATTGCACGGCAAGAAGGCTTTGATGACTTTGTTCGTGGTGATATTGCAGAATATGATTTTTGGCAAATAGTATGTAGTAAATTGAATATTGATATGCCCAATGTAAAGTCATTGTGGGGTGATGCTGTGGAAGAGATTTTTAATGAAAAGGCGGAAATGTTTGAGTTAATAGAAAAATTGAAAGGACAAGGTTACAAGATAGGATTTCTTTCAAATACTGAAATGCCTGCGGTTAAATATTGGAAAGACAATAATTATAAAAAATATTTTGATGAAGCTGTTTTTTCATGTGTGGAGCATATTGCAAAACCCGATAAAGAAATTTATGAATTAATTTGTAAGCGTTTGGGTGTATTGCCACAAGAAGCAGTTTTTATAGATGATAAATCAGAGTTTGTTGTAGGAGCAAAAAATATTGGGATGGAAGGAATTATTTTTGAAAATTTTGCGCAGCTGAAACTGGATTTGAAAGAGATGATAGATTTATAGAGTTTGTTTTGTAAGTAGAGGGTTTTCTTGATGAACATACCATTGAACATACCATGGTATGTTCAATGGTATGTTCATGTGAAAAGGTGTTATAATATAGTTGTAATAAATTAATCATTATTTTTATGATGGAAGATAAGAACATTCGTAAATTAGTTAAAAATGGTCGGGACAGTTATTATATTTGTATCCCAAAGGAGATCGTAAAAAAGTATGGTTGGCGTGAGCGACAAAAAATGGTTGTAAAAGATAAGGGCAGAGGAAAAGTTGAGATTTTTGATTGGAGAAGTTAAATAAACGATTATGGATGAAAATATAGATAGTGGTTTACAGAAAATTCAAGAGCGTAATAAATGAGTTGAAATGGATAAGGCGTGGGAAACGAGTTTTGTGCGTCGGGGATTTATTGTGTGTGTGACGTATGGGATTACTGTGTGGTTCATGTGGTCAATTGGCGTAGAAGATGCGTATCTTAACGCTCTTGTGCTAACAGGTGGATATATCCTCTCCACGCTGTCATTACCTTTTTTGAAACAATGGTGGATAAAGAATAAATAAAATATATGAAGATTAATGGGGCTTTGGTGCAAACATTCGGTGCAATCAAAATGTCATTTCCGACGTTGATTGGTATTTTATTGTTGACAAGTTTTATTATCACAGTTGTGCCAAGCGAATTGTATGCATGTGTTTTTGTTGGCAATTATTTTGTTGACGCTCTTTTTGGTGCAATCGTTGGTAGTATCGCAGCTGGTAATCCGATGACGAGCTATGTGCTCAGTGGTGAGTTGTTGGAACGTGGTGTGAGTATAATCGCGGTGACAGCATTTTTGGTTACATGGGTAACGGTGGGTATTGTGCAATTGCCAGCGGAAATTATAATGCTTGGAAAAAAGTTTGCGATTACACGCAATATTGTAAGTTTTGTGAGTGCGATTATCATCGCATTTTTAACTGTCATTACACTTATTTTATTATGATTCGTAAATTAATTTACAACATAGAGGGGAAGTGGTGGCTACTTATTTTTGTGGGCTGTCTTTATGGAGGGTTGGCGTTTTATGATATTGCATTATTTCAACAAACATTTGCATTTTTTTGGAAAACATTTGTACAAATTTTACCAATTATTTTGGTTGTATTTATTTTGATGTTTTTATTCAATTTGTTTGTGACAACAAAAATGCTTGTTGCACATTTGGGTGATAGCAAGAAAGCGCGTGGGTGGGTTATTGCAATTATTAGTGGCGTTATATCGTCTGGTCCGATCTATATGTGGTTTCCTCTTCTGAGCGATTTGAAAGACAAAGGAGTAAAAGATACATTTTTGC
>JAOZUJ010000033.1:8016-11116 GCA_029938745.1 Candidatus Moraniibacteriota bacterium | reverse complement strand
GTCGTATCATGCAACAGATAAAATTTATGGCCTTGTAACAGTATTCCCGCTGTTGGTCGTACTTGAGCATGGGCATAAAGATAGCAAATACGCAATCACATTTATTCTCGTAACACTTTTGACAATTTGGCTTGCAGAATCGTATGCAGAGTTTTATAAGCGAGTATATAGTCAAAAAAAACATTTGACACAAATAGAAATTTTGACAATTCTTAAAAAAGAATTTGTTGTAATGTTATCCGCAAATGCAATCTTATTACCATTTGTGCTGGAATTATTTGGGTTGATAGAGTTAACAGTTGCCTATAATCTGGCAGAAATAATTGGTATATTGTTGCTGTTTCGTATCGGCTTTCGGTTGTCGTTGTATATTAATCAAAAAATTTCTTCGGCAATGCTTTACGGTGCGGTATCAGCGTCATTTGGTTTTGTGATCATTTTATTGAAGTATTTAGTACACTAAATGTGTTGTTTTGGCTAGTGTCGTGTGGTAGTATTCATTTAAGAAATGATTAAGAATTAAGAATGTAAAAAATATGAGTATTTTCAAGAAAGATCTATCAATTGTTGTGCCAGTTTATAATGAGGAGGGGAATGTGGTGAAATTGCACAAAAAAATTGTGGCTGCCTGTGAAAAATTAGATAGATCATATGAAATTATTTTTATAGATGATGGTTCGACTGACAAGACGGTGGAAAAGTGCAAAGCACTATCTCCGCTCACATTAATTGAATTTAGAAAGAATTTTGGTCAAACAGCGGCATTTGACGCTGGATTCAAAGAATCTTGTGGGCGAATTATTGTAACAATGGATGGAGATCTACAAAATGATCCTGCGGATATTGGCAAAGTACTTGCAAAAATGGATGAGGGCTATGATATTGTGTCTGGATGGCGATTTGATCGCAAAGATTCAATGTCAAAAAAGTTTTTTTCGCGCACTGCTGACAAATTGCGCAAAATATTACTCAAAGACACAATTCATGATTCAGGTTGTAGTTTGAAAGCGTATAATGGTGATGCGCTTCGGAGTATTGATCTTTTTGGTGAAATGCATCGGTTTATTCCTGCGATATTGGAGCTTGATGGCTACACAGTTGGCGAGGTAAAAGTATCACATCATCCACGAGTGCACGGTGAAACAAAATATAATTGGAAACGTTCTGTGAAGGGATTTGTTGATATGATCTCTATTTGGTTTTGGCGTAAATATGCATCACGACCGTTACACTTTTTTGGTGGAGGTGGAATGCTACTTATTTTTATCGGACTAATTATTCTTTTGTGGATGGGGATAGAAAAACTATTTTTTGATGCGTCATTGTCAGAGCGTATTTGGCCACTTATGGGTACATTCTTTATTATGCTTGGTGTGCAATTTTTTGTCTTTGGACTTCTTGCAGATATTGTAATGAAAAATTATTACAAAATACAAGGCCGAATGAATTATGTGATCAAAAAAGTAAATGTAAAATAATTTTTTGACCCATTTAATGACCACATTAAATGGGTCATTCTTTTTATGGAAAATAAAAAAGGTATCAAAAAAATAATGATATTTTTATAATAACACAGAGTCAGACCTATCTTATTTGACCATAATAATAAATTTGCTATACTGCTTTCATATCTCAACATGTGAGATATGTTCTTTATATTATTTAGATATACAATTATAAATTTTTACCAAGGGAGTGTGACGGATGAATATTGCAATAATTGGAGCTGGGTATGTAGGACTTGTGACAGGTGCATGCTTTGCAGGATTAGGACATCATGTGTGGTGTGTAGATATCGATGAACAAAAAATTCAATCATTAAGACGTGGCGGTATTCCAATTTACGAACCTGGATTGGAAAGCTTGATTGCAAAAGGCGTTGCTGAAAGAAGGTTGATGTTTACCACTGACTTAGAAGATCCTATGTTACTTGCTGACGCGGTATTTATTGCGGTTGGTACGCCAGCAAGTCGGCGTGGAGATGGATATGCAGATTTGACGTATGTGTACGCTGTTGCAGAAAATTTGGCACAGTATCTTAATGACTACACAGTAATTGTAGACAAGAGTACGGTGCCAGTTGGAACTGCTCGAGAAGTTGCACGTATTATCGAAGGTGCCAATCCACAAGCAGATTTTGACATGGTATCAAATCCTGAATTTTTACGTGAAGGTGCTGCAATCGAAGATTTTATGCGTCCAGATCGTATTGTTATTGGTGTGGAAAGTGATCGTGCGTTTGATGTGATAAAAGAAGTTTATGATCCATTGTGTATTCGTAATGCGCCTATTGTAAAAACGACACTGGAAACTGCAGAGCTTTCTAAATATGCAGCAAATGCATTTTTAGCAATTAAAATTAGCTTTATTAATGAAGTGGCTAATTTATGTGAAGTAGTTGGCGCAGATGTGTTATCACTGGCACAGGCAGTTGGCATGGATGGTCGTATTGGTGATAAATTCTTGCATCCGGGACCTGGATATGGTGGATCGTGTTTTCCAAAGGACACATTGGCACTTTTACGTACAGCACAAGAGTGTGGTCAAGACCTACGTATGGTTGGCGCGGCTGCAGAAGTGAATAATGCACAAAAAGCTCGCATGATCAAAAAAATTAAGGATGCTGTCGGTGGATCGCTTGAAGATAAGACAGTTGCTATTTTGGGCTTAACATTTAAACCGGAAACTGATGATGTGAGAGAGTCTGCTGCATTAACTATTATTCCGGCCTTAATTGAAAAAGGGACTGTCGTAAAAGCACATGACCCAAAGGGCATTGAAGAAGCTCGCAGGGAATTACCTAAAGAGGTGCAGTATGTTGCGGATTCGTATAGTGCCGCAGAGGATTCTGATTGTGTGGTGTTGATAACGGAGTGGAACCAATACCGTGCTCTTGATATGGAAAGAATCAAAAAACTGATGAAAGTAAATCCAGTGTTTGTTGATTTGCGAAATGTATATCGAAAACAAAAAATGGAGGAGCTTGGATTTAAATATGTTGGCATTGGTCAAGTATAAATCTAATGTACAATACCGAAAATACTATAAAAGTATTTTCGGTATTTTTCAAAGTATAATCCGAATTTTCCATAATAACCCA
>JAOZUJ010000033.1:5936-8006 GCA_029938745.1 Candidatus Moraniibacteriota bacterium | reverse complement strand
GCTTATTTCCTAGTGTATAATGATTACATATGAAAAGAATACTATTTTTCAATTATGAATATCCGCCACTAGGTGGTGGCGCAGCAAATGCAACGAAATATATTCTGGATGAATATTCTCGTCGTAGTGATGTTGTAGTGGATCTTGTTACTTCTTCTATTACTGATGAGTATGTACAAGAGCGTGTTGGAGAAAATGTTACAATTCATTGGTTGCCGATTGGGAAGAATGCAAATAATCTGAACTATCAAACGCGGTGGGAATTGATCAAATATACACGCAAAGCACATGCTTTTGCAAAAAAACTGATCAAGCAAAATAATTATGATTTGACGCATAGCTTTTTTGCTGTTCCGTGTGGTGTGATCTCACGAAAATTGAAAAAAAAGTATGATATCCCGTATATCGTATCGCTCAGAGGTGCGGATGTACCAGGGTATAGTGAACGATTTAAAAATTTATATAAAATAATTACACCGACAATTCATAAAGTGTGGCATGATGCGGAATTTGTTGTGACCAATAGTAGAGGTCTGACAGAATTAGCACAAGAGAGTGATAGAAATCAAAAGTTTATACAAATTTATAATGGTGTTGATACTAATTTTTATAAATCAGGTACACGCACGTTGGAAGATAGACAAAAAGATTTTAGAATACTGTTAGCTTCGCGACTTTCTCGCAGAAAAGGTTTCAATTATGCGATTGATGCGTTTGTAGAGTTATTTGATCTGTATCCACACATACGTATGCAAATAGCAGGTGGAGAGGGGAACGCAATGGAAGAATTAAAAGAACAGGTGAAAAAATATCGACTTGAAGGTCGTGTTGTGTTTAGCGGTTTATATACAAAAGAAGAATCACCAGAAATTTATAATAATGCCGATGTATTTGTGATGCCATCATTGAACGAGGGAATGAGCAATAATCTTCTCGAAGCGCTCGCATCAGGATTACCAGTACTTATGACACCGACTGGTGGAGCAGAGGAGTTGGTGAGAGACGGTGAAAATGGATATTTGATAAAAATGAAAGATGTTGACTCTATTGCAGAGAAATTAAAAATACTGATAGAAAATCCAGAAATGTGCGATGCATTTGGACATGCAAGTAGACTCATCGCCGAGACTATGAGCTGGGAAAATGTGGCTGATGAGTATATGAAATTGTATAAATCAATATGATCTGTAAGAAAAACAATAAGTGTAAAACTTTTGTGAAGGTGATTGTATCTTCGTTTTTGGTTTTTCTTTTGATTATCAATGTTG
The DNA here is from genome assembly GCA_029938745.1 of Candidatus Moraniibacteriota bacterium. GTDB lineage: Bacteria > Patescibacteriota > Minisyncoccia > Moranbacterales. The sequence goes on along the minus strand of JAOZUJ010000033.1, from coordinate 6,738 downwards.
ATTGGCAGGAGGTTTGGGGATATATTGTTGGTGCAAATATATATCTTATAGTCACATATCTCGTTTTTTATTTTTTTGGGCTTCTTATTAGTGCGCGAAAATGGCAGATACTTGCGCAGTTCAAGAAATTCAAAAATAAATATTTGTTTTATTTTAAATCATATCTTTTGGGCACATTTTTGAATAATTTTTTCCCGTCTTTTGTGGGAGGTGATACGTATCGTGTGTATTCACTTGGCAAGCCTGTCAAAAGGATAAGTGAGAGCTCAACAACAATTGTCGCTGATCGCATTAGTGGTCTTGTGGGTATTATGATTTTATCTATTATTTTTGCTGCACTAAATTATCATATATTAATACATCACAATATTATTGTTATTATCATACTGATATTAATTATTGTAACAATTGGGATTGTGATGACAGTTTTGTTTTTCAATAAAAAATTTATACAATATTTTATAAACTTTTTACCACAATTTGTACAAAAATATGTACAGCAACTAGCGCAGTTTCGCGATAGTAAGATATCAATAAGGACATTATTGTATTCATTTTTATTTGCATTTGTAGGGATCGCAATTGCAAATTATTTATTATTTATGGCAATAGGTGTAGAGTTGGAATTTTATGATCTTATGAGTGTTATATTTCTCTCAAGTATCATAGCCGCTGTGCCGATCAGCGTGGGTAATATTGGCGTAAAAGAATGGGCGTATGTATTTTTGTTTGGTATTTTTGGTGTAAATCCAAATGCTGCTGTAACAGTTGTGATCCTTTCCCGTGTGTTGCAGATGCTTGT
>JAOZUJ010000033.1:0-5836 GCA_029938745.1 Candidatus Moraniibacteriota bacterium | reverse complement strand
AAAAGATGTGGTATAATACATAACGTAATAAAATTAAAATAAAAAACATTATGAAGAGTTGGTATTATATTGTTATCTTTGTAGCAGTCGTTGCGGTTGTAGGTGGCCTTATTTGGTACAGCGCAAGCACGATTGATGACATTGATAGTGAAGTAGTAACAGTGAAAAAGACATCTGTTACAAAACAAGGTAATCAAGTCGTTGTAGAAAAAGAAATTAATGTTCTTACTGATGCAGATATTGAGATGGACGAACTCGACTTCGTAGAAGAGATGGATATGAGTGAGTTTGATGATCTAGATGAGCTCATTGAGGATGAGGTTGTGGAGTTTTAATATTTAATATAAACAATAAATGCACAAAAATATGAAAAAATATCAAATTGTTGGTGCGATTGCACTTATGGCGGTGATGTCTGGAAGTATCGTTTTTGCAGCACCAGCAGACAAAGATGCTAAGGCGGCAGAGCGTGATGCAAAAAAAGCAGAGCGTGAAGTTGTGATTACTGAGAAAAAGGCTGAACGTGATGAAAAAATAGCTGATAAAAAAACAGAAATTGAAGGAAAAAAAGCAGAAAAGATGTGTGAACGTGTTGATAAAACAATTTTGCGTCTCAAAGATCAATCTGCAAAGCGTAAAGAAATGAATGCTGATAAGATCGTAAAGAAATTAACACAAGTGCTAGATAAGCGCGTGGTACAAAAAAAGGAGTTGCAAGTTCAGCGACAAAAACGTGATGAGCAGAGAACTGTATTTTATGCAGCTGCAAAATTAAAAGCACAGACAGATGAGCAATATACTGCTGTTGAAACATTCAAAACGACAGTTGAAAAAGCTGTTATAGATCGTCGTACAGCAATTGAAGTAGCAACAACGACATTGCGTACAGCTGTAGACGCACTTGTTACGGATAAAGTGGATGCAATTGAGAAATCGTATACTACGTATACAACATCATATGATGCAGCAATTGCAGATGCTCAGGCAGCATGTAGTGGAGAAGCAACGGCTGACGACTTGAAGACTATCGCAAAGGATCTCAATAGTGAACTCAAGGCTGCTGGAGCAACATTCCGTAGCGAAATACGGGAAATGCAAAAAATTGGTCCAGAGGTACAAAAACTAGTGGCTATTCGCAAAGCAGCTGTAAAAGAAGCAATTAGTGTATTTAAAGCGACATTTGACGCAGCACGTACAGAATTACTTGTTGCATTTGACGGAGAGTTGGACGTAGATGACCCAGCACCATCCGATGCTGGGCAGGAGGATAATGATGATGACGGAGACAAAGATGAGGATGATGAAAATGAAGACGAAGAAGATGATAAAGATGATGTGGAAGTAGAAAAGAAATAATACAATTTCATCATAATATTACATAAAAACATCTTGATTTATCAGGGTGTTTTTATTTTGGACATATTTTTGTTTTGTGTAACATAAAGACTGTAAATCGTTTCGTTTGTTTTTTTTCAAGAATACTGAAACATTGTTCGTAATCAGATGGAAGTTTAATACTTTTTTTATTTTTTGTAATAAGAAATGCATTTGAGTTTATCGGTATTGATTCTTCTGTAATATTTGATATATTCACATCATTTTGTCGAACAAAGAATTTTACAGATCGTACATAGTCAAGTGGGATAATATAATTTTCTTTTTCTGCATGTTCTGCAATGAATTCTGTGATTTCGGTTAATTCGCCGATGCTAATTCCGCCATAAACGTCTTCTTTTGTTATGAGGTTGGAGAAATTATACGCTGTTTTGTAGGCTATAAAATTTGAGAATGTTATAAGGACTATCATTAGGATCGTGAGTATTTTGGCAAAGAGGTTTCTTTGATAGTGAGTTAGAAAAGCATGGATGATTAGACCTATAAGAATGAATGGAAGGAATATTAATATGATAAAAAATCTAATATTCAATTCTCCAGCGACAAGGAAAAAAAGACAAAAGGTAATTGCTACACTAGAACTAATGAGAAAGAGAAATGATTTTTTTGGAGACGGACTAGTTTTTCGTAATTGTTTTATTAATAATATTAGACCAATAATAAAAAATATTGTACCTATAGTCGCTATTACAATTTCAGTATATTTTTTCAATTGAATAATTTTTTTGACATCAAGCCAGTCTTTGCGTGGTTCAATTCCTGTGAGTACATAAAAATTTCCTTGTACAAAAAATTGACTAGTAAGAGCAAAGCGAGTAATGAGATTTGGATTTTCTTCTGTTTTTGTTTGTGTTCCCTGAAAAAAGGCTTTAATATTGTTGCCGTTATTTTGAATATCATGAACAATTGCAGGAGTATATAATGCTAGTGTGATTAGTGAGATAATCAGAATATTTTTAATTTGGATGAAATGATTTTTGCGATATAAATAAATTTGTGTACAGACAAATAATGCAGGCATAAAGATAAGTAGTGTTGCATGTAGCTGCATACCAATGCCCATGGTTATTCCGGCAATAATATACCAAAAAAAAGAAGATTTCCGATGTAATATTTGCAGTAATGCAATTAAATAAACAAAAAGAAAAAATGGTATCAAATTAGGATTCCAAGCAAAACGAGAGTATCGAATAGCATAAAAAGATATCGCATATAGAAAGGTGAGTAACAAAGAGAGATGCTCTGAAAAATAAAATCGTAAAAGATAAAAAAGTGCAATAATAGACAAAATACTCAGTAGAGGAACAATGAGTGCAATGCCGGCCGGAGTAGCACCAAACAGTGTGCCGGAAATATATTGTAAATAATAAAAAGCTGGTCCGAGTTTAAATGTTGTTCCGCCTGCTTTGGGTCCCAGTAGGGGGAATTTATGTTCTTGTATCATTTGAGTGACTATTTTTGTATCTCGTACCTGGTCCGCATTGAATCTGGCTAGCTCGCTAAAATTAGATAGTCGTAAGTAAGCACCAATCAATACAATTGCAAATAATAGAATCATGACATGCCATTTTGTGAGAAATGGCCATACTTTTGAATTTTTTGTAGACATTATTTTGTAAATGGAATAATTACTATAAAGTTATCTGGTCGATTATTAATAAACGTTGTCCATTCAGGATTATCGTGTAATGATGTGAAATATAATTCAGCCTCTTTGTAATTATCTGGCTTATTGATAAATTTGAAGTGGTTTCTTTCTTTGAGTAAGCCTCGTTTTGATATTACAAAATAATTAGGTTCTATTATAGATAGGTCAATTTTGCGACTGCGTAAACATTTTCCATTAAAAAAAGCACAAACGGTTTTACTATTTGACCATATTGTTAGATTTTCTGCATTGGGGAGGTTGTTAAGATGTTGTGCAGCTTCGTATGAGCCATGTCCCCATGAATCATGAATAGAGTATTGTTGTGGCAATAATGGACTAGTATAACTAAAGTAAAATGGTTTCAAGGACCACAGGGTGATTGTTCCACATAATATTAAAACGACACTTGTAATTCCTAAGAATCTTTTTTGATGTACTGGAAATTTTCTGGAAATTTCACGAAGTGCTACTACGGTTAAAAGTGCAATAAGGGGATATAGTATAATACTGTAACGTACATTTGTTACGATACGTGCAAATATAGTTAAAAGGAAATAAATAATAAAAAATGTTGTAATCGGATAATAAATGCTTAGGGACGTGTTTTTAATTTTTTTGGAGAATGATCGGATAGAGATATAAATAACTAATAAAAATGCAATAGGCGTTAGTGAAAAGAGAATTGGATACGTTTCCATAAAGTAAAGCTTCGTTTTTTTCCAATTTCTAGCGTCATCAATAAATAAGGGTTTAAAATTAAAATCTTTTGGTTCATTTGCATATGCGCGATCTCTTGCTTCATCAAATGGAACCATTTGTTGATCAGTATATACATTAACAAGAGAAAAGGTGATAATAAAAAGGAAAATTGTTGAAGTGATAAAAACAAAAATGTGATTGTATTTTTGTAAGAAAGAGGAAAGTTTTGGATAAAAGTCTTTTTTCCAATACATAATCGATGCAAATCCAAAGGTAAATATTAATAATAGTAATATTTTTTTGAGTCCAATAAATTGTGAAATTCCTTTAATGAGAAGTTTAGGTTCTACGAATATAGCGGGAATAAATATTACAAAGATACATAATGATGCTAAAAATATTGCAATAAGAATAAGGACGTGTTTTATAATGAACTTATTTTGTAATACGGAAATATCATCTTGGGATGCAAAGATGATATGAGAAAAAAGTGCAATAACGTAAAATATAAAAAGTGTGACAGCTGTATACTTTGAAAGTAAGGCTAAACCAGTAAAAAGAATAGTAAGATAAATGAATTTTTTAGCATCTGTTTTGAGAAGTGCTAAATAAGAAAATGCTGCAAGTCCGCCACTAATCCAGAAGAAACTATCTGGATTTATGATTTGGGACATTCCGATAAGTATTGGATTTAGAGCAATGGCAGTTGTTGTAAGTAGGGCGAGCCACAGAGAGTTAAATATTTTATATGCAAGCCAGAAAAAGAGTAATAAGGATAGTGTGGAAAAGATCAGTACGGGTAACCGAAATGCATAATTAATACGAAGAACTTCTTCTGGTTTATAACGTTCATACAAGTCTCTGTGTGGATTGGTCGTGTCGACAACGAGAGCTTTACTTGGATCAGGCTCTAATAACAGTCCAATGCCAGAAATAAGTGCGACAGTTACGCCGGGTTTATCATTTATGTATGTTTCTGCCCAGTCTCTATCTTCGAGAGCACTCCAATATTGTGGTATGCGATCATATTTCCATAGATGCTCATCTGTTGTTTCAAATTCAGCAATATGAAATAAGCCAAAGCTAAAAAATAATAATATTGTAGTTGTAAGTAATCCATATATTATGTAAGTTTCCTTCTTGTGCAAAAAATTCATATTTAATTATCAATAATGATTATTTCGTTAGCATCAAGGACATGAATGTAATGATTATTTCGTTTGCTGGGGTATATGCTGTATAGCGGTTGTATGGAAGTATCATATAGTCTGTCTAGTCGGAGATTGTAATTTGGTCTGTGAGAAAGTTTTTTGGTTAAATCTATAATATGATGTTTGCGATTTTGTGAAATGATATAGTAATCTATGTCGGGTGCAATATCTTCTAAGAGAGGATCTTTTATCATATTATTACAAGAACCTGTGAAAAATTGACATATCCCACGCTTGTCTGTCCATATTAATAAATTTTGAGCGTTTGGTAAAGCGTTGAGATATTTTGCAATTTCGTAATTGCCATCGCCCATATCTTTCATATTAATTATGTAATTTTTTGGTAATAGAGGGCTATTGTAGGAGAAATAAAAATTTGCAAGGTTGTTGAGTTGGACAATTCCAATAACAAAAATAAATAAACTAGTAATAACAATAAATATATATTTATGTGAAAAAAGACGTATGAAATCATATAGTCCAATACTCGCAACAAAAATAACGAGTGGATAAAGTATAATCTGGTAGCGTACAATTGGTACGACATTATTTATGATAGAGCCTGCATAATAAAGCAATATAAATAAAATACTATAGAATGTGAGCGTATAGTAGAAGTGCCATTTTTTATGAATGATTATACGCATGATAGCAAATATAAATGCAAATAATGCAATTGGCGTAATACCAAAGATGAGTGGATAAAATGTGCTTATGTAGAGTATAAAAATATTTGTTTCTCGGTGTATTGATTTGGGTGATTCAATTATCCGCATGAAATCAAAAAGTGACATTTGTGTGTAAACATTGTAAAACATCAATATAATAGAAAGTATAAAAAAGCTTGTAATAGTGTTAATGAATATTTTTTTGTGATTGTGTA
>JAOZUJ010000103.1 GCA_029938745.1 Candidatus Moraniibacteriota bacterium | reverse complement strand
ACTTTTCCATTGTAAAAATTTGCTTACCAATCTCATCTTGCACTTGTCCGTCTGCAAACCACCCCATAACACCACCATTACTTGCAGTTGAACCTTCAGAATATTTCTTTACAACATCTGAAAATGTTCGATTATCATCCAACTCCTTTTTTGCTATTTGAATTTTTTGAGTCATTTCATCAGTTATAGGATTTTCTTGTTCAAATTTTGCACCCGCTTTTTCCTTTAATAATTGTTTACGAACAACTTTCTTGCCAAAATCATCTAATGTCCATCCGTATAGATCTTTCAATTTTTTTTCTACTTCATCCTTTGTTCCCATTTCACTCATCGGTCGTTCCATCGCAGTTTGTACTGCTTCATCACTTACTTCAATGCCCCATTCAGCGGCTAGATCTTCAATTGAAATATCTTCAATTAACTTGTTGATCATCTTTTGTTCTTCTAACATCAGACGCTTTTTACCATCATCTGTATCAAAGTCAATTCGAATACCTAATTTTGAAAAATCTTGATTTTCATAAAAATGTTTAATTGATGCAGTATTTTCTTCCAATTCAATAATTGATATATTGTGTCCATCTACAATAATTGCTGGTAAATGAAATGTCTTGCGAATAGTCATCACAAGTGGTGAATCAACACGCACAAAATATGTCATCGCGATTACTCCACCAATTATAATAACCAACACGACACCCACAATAATCAATATTTTTTTATACAACGGTTTCATATAATTTTATATTCAAAAAAAATAACTCAACCATACATGATAATGGTCTTTTTGTTTTCCTTCTTCAGAAACTGCTCCCATCACTTGTCCGCTGTCATCATCATTTTCACGAGAACGTCGAACAATTACGACATGCTCACCTGGTTTTTTATAATTTAATTTTTTTGCCTCTTTTTCATAAGAATGCTCCGATTGTAAATATGCAATCTTATCTTGCAATTCTACATTTTCATGTTCATATTGTTTTTTTTCTTGCTCCAGTGCATAGATTTCATCTTGTATTACGTGTGAGCGTTTTTTTTCTTTCACAACCAAAACAAGTGTGACCACAATTACTGCAAAGCCACCAATAAAAAATAAAAATGTTGCAATTGTACGAAAATTTTGATTCATGATCATGAATTAAAACATATACAAATGAATTATCTATACTAAAATTCACAAAATGTATATACCTTAAATAATTTACGTTACAAAATAGACAATAATGGAATTAGCAAAAACCCAACCATTGCGAAAATCATAATCACTACAAAAAAAACAACGAACACATATGTTACTTTCTTTTTTTTCTTTGAATTCATATAAATATATTATATCAAAATTTAACAATAACGACAATACACTACCTTTTATAAAAAGTATCTATAATTAACAAGCCTTGGATCAAACTATAAAATAATCTCTAAACACCCTCAAAGATACTTCTTCATTTTTTAGATCTGAATATCTTTTCTCACCAATCCCTCCTTTACATGTATCTCTCCTTGTTTTTCAAAAGGTTCTCCTGACAATGGTTGTCCTTTTACTATCATTGTGTACTCTCCATTTTCTGATAAGAGATAGTATCTTCCGATTGCATCTGTTACTGCGAAGTTCTGTTTTTGATCTGTTTGTTTATCATAGAGAGAAACTACTGAAAAAGGAATTGGTTTTTTGTTTAATTCCACTGTTCCATATTTCTTTTTCTTTATGAAGTTATCATAGATGAATAGGAATATGTAGAGTCCTAAAAATATGAAGTTTATGGTTGATGGATAGAAATATGTTATTGCTGCAGTTGCTGTGAAACCAATATAGAAAATTGCTATGAAGCTCCATTTCTTTATGAGTGAGAATGTTCCTGTATAACTTTTTACTTTTTTATCTGCGTATTCTTCCCAATTTATGTTTTCTGCATTCATTGCGATATTTGTTGTGAGTGTATTGTTTGTGATTGTCATTGATTCTCCTGTGTATACATCTCCATAAAGAGAATCATGGTTGTTCTTGTAATTTGTTGTATATTTTGATTTTTGTGGATCTATTGTGTATGTGCCTCCAGTTGCTAAGAATCCAAATCTTCCATGTTTATCTGAATAGGTTGTCTCAACCTCTTTTCCTGTTTGGTCTGTGAGGGTTAGTTTTACACCGTATATTGGCTGTTTTGTTGTTTGTTCAAATACTGTTCCCCAGTTTTGTTCATTTCTCTTTCGTGCAAATAGTCCGAGTAGTGGCATTAAGAATATATCTTTTGCTACAAATGGAACTGCCATAAAAAGAGGAATTGCTGTTGCTGCTAGAGCTATGAGTGTTCCTGTTATTGTTCCTGCTATTACCGCCAATTTGTATGTGGTTGGATTATCTTGTATTGATTGCTCGATCTTTGATGGTTGACTCTCCGGTGCTTGTTGTATGGTATCTTGTGGAATGACTGGATTTGTTGTGCCTCCTTGTACTGGTGGTTCTACCACATCATCTTGCTTTTCTTCAATCTTTCTTTTTGCACTACATATTATCTCCTCATCGCCACTTGTGCAGACCCACGTTACCGCTGTTCCCTGTTCTGGAAAATCTGGTGCATTAAGAAGTGTTCCTGTTTTACAGAAAGTCCCTGTGAATTCTTTATCCTGAGCTTTGTATGTTTTTTTGTTTGTTCCACAAGCTGGATAAATTGTTTCTTGTGGTAGTGGCTGCGGTCCAATGGACTCTTGTGCTATTGCAATTGTTGTTGCCTTTTTACTATCAGAATAATCTGTATCCTCATCTGCATATTTTACTTTGAATTTGTAATTTGTTCCTGGCTCAAGTCCATCTATGTAAAGAGTTACTTTACCCTCATCAGAAACATCTTCTGTCATTTTAATTGTGAACTTTTCTCCTGTTTCTGTATTTTCTACTTTTATTGTAAATTTAACATCTTCTCCTTCAAATCTTTCATCTACTTCTACACGGAGATCTAATGATTCTTCTGTAATATTTTTGATCTTGTAGATTTCTGCTTCATCTGGGTCTGATGATTCTTCTTCAGGAGGAGTTGTTGTGTCATCAATGTCACTGACTGTAATTACAAGATTCTTGTCAAAAGTTCCACCGTGCCCATCATCTGTTCTCACACAGATGTCATAAGAGTTTT
>JAOZUJ010000032.1:6539-11173 GCA_029938745.1 Candidatus Moraniibacteriota bacterium | reverse complement strand
AATGGATAATTTTTGATAATATTATAAAAAATATTTCTATTTGTATGAAAAGCTATAAATTCTGAATATGCTCCTGATGTTGCGTTTTTAAGATGATAGACAACCGCATCTGGAGCGTACATACACTTCCACCCTCGGAGCCTTGCTCTCCAACCCAAGTCTAATTCTTCAAAGTAAAATGCATATTTTTCATCAAGGAAATTTCCATCCTCTTCTATGTCCTCAAGCAACTCTCTAGTGTACAGCGCTGCTGCACCTGCGGGACAAAACACTGCTTCAGGCTTAATCGCCGAGCTAGCTAATTTGTCCATATTTTTATTCTTTGCTAGTCCATCTGGTGTAATAAATATCCCTGTTGAGTCAATTATATCTTTTTGACCCATGAGAAGTACCTTGGACGCAATCATAGAGATTTTTTCCTCAATATTCACTGAATCTGCTAGAGCTGTCAAAAACTGTGGCTCTACTTCCGTATCATTATTAAGTAATACTACCGCGTCACTTCCACCTTCAAACGCCTTACGTATTCCAAAATTATTTGCGATGCAGAAACTAGAATTATATCCCATATCTATCAATATATGTTTTGTATATTTTTCTTTCATGAGCTCAATGGATCCATCCGTTGAGCCATTATCCACGACAATCACATCAAAGTCATCATATTGAATATTATCAATAGATTGAAGACAACTTCGTAAAAGATCTTTTTTATTATAATTGACTATGATAATAGATATTTTCATCACACTATATCATTTATTTCAATTTAAATACTGTAAATTTCATAAATCTTCCTTCAAATTTATTTGACTCAAATGTTTGATGACTTTCAATCAAATCTGGATTAAGTAAAATCGTTGTTGCAAATGCACCTGAATCAGCAAGGATAAATTTTGCTCCAAAATCATTTTTGATAGAATTAATGATTTTTCTACTATTTTCTTTTTCTATTTTTTTACGCACATCATCACTTGCATTTTTTAATATTTCTTTATTTTCCAATAATTGCTCTTCACAATCACCACCAACATCACAATAATAGTTATACATAAATATATTATAGTATTTCCAATACAATTCTTCGTCACTATTTTTAAGCGCCATTGGCTCAATACCCATTGTATAAACATTATTTGAATTACCAAAAAACATAAAGGTAAAATTACCCCAATCACGTAAGAATACTCTTTCTCTTCCATTAGAATTATCCTCAATCCACTGTGCAGATGCACGTGCTGGCTCATAATCAAATCTATTTGCAGCAGCATAAACGACAATCAAAGCATTGCCAATAACAATAATCATAAAAATCCAAACTCCTACACCAAGCCATTTTCGCAAATCACTATCAATGTAGATTTTCTTTGCATTCTCAATAACAGTTACAACAAAAGCACCCAAAACAAAAATTATTGGAATGAGAAAATCAAAAAATCTACCACTCATCACAAGCGCTCCAAATGTTGTAGAAATCATGAAGATAAAAAGACTATATACCCATACAATATGTTTTTGATTTTCTATTTTTTTAAATAATATATCTTCTTTTTTTTGCAAAAAATATATAAACAATGTTATAACAATGCCAACAACAAAAAAAGATAGGAATAACTCTTGCAAAACAAAATGACTCATGAAATCCTTTGCTACAAGTTCTGTGCCGCCAATTGAGCGTGAGCCAACATCTACAAAGTCTGTTGATTGTATTTGAAAAATATTTTTCAACCAACTAAATAATGAAAGCGGAAACCCTGGAAAAAAGGCCATGCCAACTATTACGCCAATGATTGTTGCAACAAAATTTTTGACAAAGAATTTATGGTGTACGAGATAGCGTGACGCTTCTACAATACTTATCACTACCAGTGGCAAAAAATATGTTGATTGATGCCACAATACATGAAGTAGCACAACAACAAATAGTGATTTATATTTTTTTTCAATCGCAAAGAACATTTCCAAAAAGATGAATGCAATCGCCAACACGAAAGCTCTACCAATAAGTAATCTTAATATAAAATATGATGATGTAAAAAATATAACTGTAAAAAATAGTGGATACTTTACACGAGATTTGCGCATAACGTAATAAATTATTGCTATAGCAACACTCATTTGTAATACATCAATCACATGAAGTGCAAATAACCAATTTTGTAGATATGTAAATGGTATTAATGATATTTGAAAAAGACTTACGGCCTGCCTCGAACCATTAGTCACACCACTGGATGAATTAATCCAATCAAAGTTTTGAACCGCACTCAATCCTTCTGTTCTTAACAAGTATGCATATTTAAAATGAAAATATTTATCACCTACAACAGGATCTCCAGAAGACAAACTATACAATGAAAAGAATATACTAAAAACAAAAACAAAAACAATCATCGACGCAATTAGCGGATGATTATTCCAATATTTATGTATATTTCCGACATTATTAATATTCACAACGGTATGTATGTAGGATAATTTATTATTAACTAAAAAATTCTATACACTTGCCATTTTTAGAAAAACAGCAAGTATAAGAATTTTTTACTTTAGCAACCGTCTGGAGCAAATGAACAACCTGTCGGTGAACATGTAGCACCACACTCATTATTGCGATAGTTTGCTGTGTACTGGAAATTACCAGCAGCATAATCACTTGTAGAACCACTATTCCAGTGACCTGATGATTCAAGTGGTGGCCATGTACCATCACTATCTGTACAAATAGGACCATTTGCAACAGTGAGAGGATCAATAATATCCAATCCATCATCCATACACAAAATTGCTGCAGGGACTGTTGATGAAATCGATGACTTCACAGATGCATCCTTAGCCTTTTGTCGTGCGCTGTTCAATGATACCAAGACAATAGATGCCAAGATACCGATGATTGCAATAACGATCAAAAGCTCGATTAATGTAAAACCTTTTTTCATTTTCTTGTCACCTCCATTCTTTTTTTATTTTTATCTTTACTTGATTATTATACACTATAAACTCAAATTTACCTATAGCTTACCCACAGGGTACTAATCGGCACTCTCTATATAACAAAATACTAATTGACATATTTTATTTCTTGACTTTTAATACATCACATTCTTAACTACCATTTGTTCCCCTCATTAGAAAGGATTAAAAGTTTTGACTTTACATCTTTATCCGAAATGTTTAGAGACAAAACAAACTTCATACAAATATTTATGAATTACTGAACATATCAGAAAAACTTATTGAGATTGCCACGCCTGCCTACCGGCAGGCAGGCTATATATTGAATGTGGTGAAGATTCGCTTGCAAAGACTTTACTTGTTACAAAATAACAAAACTTTTTTTAATGATATAAAAAAAGACACCCACAAGGAGTGTCCCTACATTTAATTTTTTATGTATTATAATTGTCCTGCGATGTTGTAAATTGGCAATAACACTGAAAAAACTAGCACACCTACACCAATACCGAGTACAACAATAAGAATCGGCTCAATAATTGATGAGAGATTTCGTGTAATTTGATCTACTTCTGCATTGTAAAATCGTGCGATATCTTCTAAAATCTCACTCAAACGTCCTGTTTCCTCACCAATTTTTATCATACTCGAAACCATCGGTGGAAATTCCTCATGTTTGAAAAATTCTGTATTAATTTCTCCACCTTTTTTCACATCTTGTGCTGCTTTTAAGATTATATTTTTATATACAACATTATCCACAACATCTGCCACAACAATAAGTGCTTTTACAATTGGAATTCCACCTTTTAAAAGTACTGAGAGGTTTTCTGTAAAACGTGTAATATAAACGTATCTAAAAAGCTTGCCAACAACAGGTAATTTTAATTTAATTCGATCCCATTCTTTACTACCATCCTCAGAGCGAATATAGTAAATACTTGCCACAACAACACCAACAACCACAATAATAACAGCCCACCAATATTGTTGCATAAAATCACCAATCTTGATCATCACATTTGTATACCATGGAATTTCAACGTCTAATTCTACGATAACGCCTGTAAGCTTTGGCAAAATCCATGTCATTGTCAAAAATCCGATAACACCTGCAACACTAATCACAAACATTGGGTACATCAAAGCACCGCGAATTTTACTTTTTAGTTGATAATTTTGTTCAGCACTCTCTGCAACAAACTCAATTGCGCCTTGCAAATTACCAGAAACTTCACCAGCACGAATCATGCTTACAGCAAGCGTTGTAAAAATATTTTCATGTTTTGCAAAACTTTCTGAAATTGACATACCATCTTCCACGTCTGATGCAATTTCCATCACAACGGTACGTAATTGTGGATTTTCTGTTTGTTCGTGAATTGTCTTAAGTGCTGGTGCGATTGGAATTTTTGCACCAACTAACGTAGCAAACTCACGATAAAACAATAGCATGTCTTTTTGATTGACTGAAGATGTCATTCTCTCTACTATCCCTGACATTGACTCGCTTTGCTTTATCTCTTTCAGTTGCAGTGGAATCAAATCATTCTTTTGTAATAATTGTGTTGCCATCTCTTTATCAACAGCATCAATTTTACCACGTTTTACCTCTCCCTCTTGTGTTTTTGCTTTAAATTTAAATTGCATACATGTTTAGTTAAATATTTACCTACCCC
>JAOZUJ010000032.1:0-6439 GCA_029938745.1 Candidatus Moraniibacteriota bacterium | reverse complement strand
TTATTTTTTATCATAATTTCTACAGCTGGTATACGCCCCCCATTTGCATGTGGTATGAGTCGTTGTGACATAACACCCAACAGCACATTTGCGAGTTGCGCTCGCACTTGATTTTGCTGATGTGATGGAAATGTATCTACAATACGATCAATTGTTTGCGATGAATCATTCGTATGTAATGTTGCAAAAATCAAATGTCCTGTTTCCGCAGCTGTAATTGCTGTCCCAATTGTTTCAAGATCACGCATCTCACCAATCAAAATAACATTTGTATCTTCACGAAGCGCACTACGCAATGCGCCAGAAAAGTCTTTAGAGTCCTGACCAATTTCACGTTGGTTGATAATACAACGGTCTGCTTCGTACATATATTCAATCGGATCTTCAATCGTCAAAATATGTTGGTTCTTATTATGATTGATATAATCAACAAGAGCTGCAAGCGTTGTTGATTTTCCGTGACCAACTGGTCCCGTAACGAGAAAAAGTCCCTGTGAAAAATTAGCAAATTCATACACAAGCTGAGGGATATTTAACTCATCCAATGACTTAATGTCACTATTAATAATACGCATAACAATACCAACGTGCCCTCGCTGATAAAAAACATTCGTACGAAATCGTACTTTATCCTCTAGACTGTAGGAAAAATCAATTTCTCCTTTTTTCAAAAAGGCTTCCTTATGATTTGAATTCATAAAAAAATCTGCAAATGCCTTTGTGTCTTCTGGCAACAAAACAGCTTCTTGTTCTAATGGTATTAATTTCCCATCAATACGGAGTGTTGGATGTCGTCCAACTGCAAAATGCAAATCTGATGCATTTTGTTGTGCACCCAGCTTTAGGAGATTTTTAATTCTTTGTTCTACATGTAATGAGCTCATAATGAATGTTTTTTGCATTGTCCGCCGTAGCCTTGTGCGAAGGAGGATTTTTGTTTTATAATTATTTTATTTATATTATGTATTTTTCAACTTTTGTCAAAACTTCTGTTGGTGTAAAATGTGATTTAATGAGATAATCTTTTGCTCCCAGTGATATACCGCGATCAACATCCTCTTTTTGAGATAAGTTTGTCAGCAGTACAACTGGAATTTTACTCCATTCTTCTCTATTTTTCATCGCTTCCAACACATCAAAACCGTCCATATACGGCATTACAATATCCAAAAGTAAAATATTTGGATGCACACCACTTTCCAGCTTATCAATTGCATCACGACCATTGTCTGCCAAAATAACATCATACCCAGCGCCCTTGAGCTTTACACCATAAATATCACTAATAAATGCATCATCTTCTGCAATCATAATTATTTTTTTATCTACTTTTTTTTCTGTCATAAACTTAAATTAAATTACAATATTTTATACATGACTTTGCGTTGGTTGCTGATGCATTTCTTCCTCATCAGTAATTTCATCCATTTTTCCTCCAATGCTCATATCACCCTCCGTCACACGTTCTAATTCTGCAAGAGTCGTCATCCCGAGAAGCATTTTTAGTATACCATCTTGTTTCAAAGTAATATATCCCTTCTCACGTGCTAACTTTTCAACCTTCAACATATTACCCTCTTCTTCAGCAATGAGGTCTTGCATATCTCTATCAATATCAATTGCCTCATAAATTGCCAAACGACCAACAAGTCCAAGCCCACCACATTTTTTACAACCTTTTCCATGATGAAAAACAAACTTTGCATCTGGATCCAAGCCATACTTACGCATTTCATCTGCATTCACATCACCCAAGGCCTCTTTTACACGTGCAACAATATTTTCTGGAATATGCTTTTCTTCTTTGCAATGTTCACAGATTTTTCGTACCAATCGTTGTGCAGCAATCACACGCACAGAAGATGCAATAAGAAATGGCTCAATACCAAGATCAATCAATCGTGGCAAAGCACCAACTGCATTATTTGTATGAACTGTTGAAAATACAAGATGTCCAGTAAGAGCTGCATGCACTGCCAATTCTGCCGTTTCACCATCACGAATCTCTCCAACCATAATTACATTTGGATCTTGACGCAAAATACTTCGGAGTCCACTCGCAAAATTATAACCAATTTCTGGTTTTACTTGCGATTGATTGATGCCTGGCACAAAATACTCTACTGGATCTTCCAATGTAATAATGTTTCGCTCTTCCCCATTCAAAATTTTCAAAAAGGCATATAGCGTCGTTGATTTACCAGATCCTGTCGGACCAGTCATAAGTATCATACCAAATGGATCCTTAATTCGCTCCAAAAACATCTCATATTGTGTTCCCATCATACCAAGTTCTTGCAAATCAAATGTCTGTCGATCTTTCTCCAAGACACGCATTACAATTTTTTCTCCCTCCACCACTGGCAAACTCGACACACGAAAGTCAATATCATTACCCTTGTCTTGAATACGAAATCGTCCATCTTGTGGTTTCCTCTTTTCATCAATTTTTAAATTTGATAAAATTT
This sequence comes from Candidatus Moraniibacteriota bacterium, assembly GCA_029938745.1. GTDB lineage: Bacteria > Patescibacteriota > Minisyncoccia > Moranbacterales. Next base: position 3,971 of record JAOZUJ010000032.1, on the reverse strand, counting down.
TGATACGCGAAATAACAGCTTTTCCTACTTCCAATGGGAATGTCAGTGACGAATGTAGTACACCATCTTGTCGGAAACGTACACGATATGTTTTATCAATTGGTTCAATGTGAATATCTGACGCTTTACCGTCTAATGCATGTTTAATGATAACGTGTACTAATTTAGCTACTGGCGCATCTTGAAGATTTTCTTTATCATCAGTTCGTGATTTCATATCCTTGTCTATTTCATCTTCAACTTCAAAAGACTGTACCACATCCTGCACAGCATCTTCTGCACTGCCATACATTGCAAAAAGTTTTTGCATTATTTCTTCAGACGTTAAATAAACAGTAATATTCATGCGATCTTTTTGCGCAATAAATCGCAAAATATTTAGTGCATTTACATCTTGTACATCTACCATTGCCACATGCAAAACTTTATCTTTTGTATTTTTATCAAATATGACCATGCGATTTTTACGCGCAATGTCTTCTGACAACGTCTGTATTGATTTTTTATTTGCATTTGTTGGCAAATCTAAAAGCATAGCAACACCCAATTTTTTTGCGCGCACTTCAATATCATCTGTATCATCAGTTTTTTGTATTTTCTTTTTTTCTTTTTTATTTTTTTCTTCTGTCATAATTATTACGGCAAAAATGGATTGGAACGATATTTTTTCTCTGTTACGAGTGGATCTGTGTCAGAACTTGCATCCATTACAGTTTTAATTAAATCAAAATTAATTGCTTGTTGTGCAGCTGAAGATGAGACAACTCCCATACCCGGGATATAATCATATGCAAAAGATACTACTCCATTGAGCATTAATTCTGACTGAGCTTCACCTTCTTCAGGATCTTCCTGTTCTACTTTTGTTAGATCAAAGGTTTTAAACGAATATAATCGCTTAATACGAAACATTTGATGCATAAATTGTTTAAAATTATCATATGTACCACTGACGATTATTTTTCCCTCAATCAAATGTGGGCGATCATCTGTTGCTGCAGCACTACGTACGTCACTGCGGCCTTCTGAAAATCCCATGGAAAACAAGCTAATACCAGTATTTGTCGCCAATTGTGAAACATCACTAAGTAATATTTCCTCCTTCTGATCATTTGGTACAAAATCCATCGTAAATGCTTGCTCCTCAGGATGTGCAGCAACCTCACTCTTAAATGCCTCAGCCTTAGCGACATCTTCAATTGCTGTTTGTAACTTTACCTCTTCTTTTGCAATATCATCTTTTTTTGCTGATATTGATTGTGTCGTTGGTACAACCTGTGCAATCACAAAGTACAAAACGAGTAGCAGTACAACTGGAAACAAAAGTATTTTTATAATCATATTTTTATTTTGCCTCGCCATATCTCACTTAAGAGCGATGACGGGTTTTATTTTAAACAATTTATTTTATTTAATCTTAAAAATTTCTACTGGCCAACTTGAACGTCTACATCTTCTGTTTGCACGCTTGCACCATCGTCATTCGCAGTAACTTCCGTGTCACCAGTCTGCACATATACGCCTTCATCACCCACGATAACCTCTGTATCACTTTGTGTATCAGTAACACTTATGGTGTCTTGAGTCACTGGTACAACCACAGCGCTATCTTGACCTCCACCTTGACTGTTCTCATATGGTGACTGATTATCATCAGTCACATCCATCGTCAGTGTGAAAATAATGCGTCCGAAATCATCACGATCTGTTGTGCCTACTTGTACATTATCAAAATATTCACTTTTTTTAAACGCATCAATTTGTTGTGCCATCACATCAAATGTATCTGCGTCCGCTGTAATTGTTACACTTCCGGCACCCGTTATTGTCGCATTACCAGCATCAAACTTCTTTGCTGTATGTGCACCAGCATTATACTGAAAAGATTTCAACACAACACGATTACCCGATTGATCAGATTCTTTGAGTATCATAATATTTTCAATTTCATCCAATATGTCATTCGATTCATAGTTACGGTACAATTCATCTTCCAATGCTCGTGCACGTACAATAAAATCAGCCGTCTCTGGCGTCAGTGCATTTGCCAATAGCGTTCTTTGCTCTGTTATTTGTGCCGTAATTCCATCTTTTTGTGCATCTAATTTTTTCTCATACATTTTTAATCCACCAAATGCAAGGAGGACAAGAAGTAAGAGTGCAAAGGCAACAATTAGCCCACGCGAAACTGTTTTTTTCCGTGGTGCACCTTTATGCTCTCCACCATCACTTGTGCTTTCGAAACCTAAACCTGAAGCCATAATTTTATTTTTATATTATTTATTACTATTTTTTATTTAAAATATTTACAATAATTATTTTTTTATTTCTTCTACACCTCGCAATGCCAATCCAAGCGCAACTGCAAATTCACCACTAAGCGCTTTCATATTACCAGAATTTTGTTCATCGTATAGAATATGACTCAATGGATTTCCCGTTGTTACATTCAGTCCAGTCAGTTGTTTGAAATATTCTGGCAACCCTACTAATTTTGACGCACCTCCACATAAAACAAGTGCTTCTATTTTATCGCTTTTCTGTGCACTCAACACCCGCTTAATCTCATTTGCGACATAATTTAACGACGGAAACCCAATCTTCGTCACACCTGTAAAAAAGTTTTCATCACTTTCTTTTAAGGCAATTGCACGCTCACGTGTAATATTCAAACTCTGCATCATTGCACTCGTAATGTCATATCCACCGATATCGACGCTACGATTTACACATACAACGCCATCTTCAATTAATACAATATTTGTTGTTTTTGCACCGAAATCTACCAACACAAAACGTCCTTGCGTATTGCCAATCACAGATCGCACAATTGAAAAAGACTCCAATTCTAAAGAGTCAATTGAAATATTTACACCCTTAAAAAGATTGTCATAATACTTCACTTCGCTTTTTGGTGCAGCTACAAGAAGTACACGCATTGTTGGTTTTTTTGCTTCTTTTTCATCTTCTTTTAAAATTTCCCAACTAACATTTACCTCATCCAGAGACGCCGGAATGTATTTTCGTGATTCAAACTGGATTGCATTAGCAATATCTTTTTCATTCATGCGAGGAAAATCAACAATTGTCACAAGCCCATTAAAACTTGGGATTGCAACTGTTGCTGTTTTTGCCTGTGGCTTCATCTGTGATAACATTTGAGAAAGTGCATCCTCCAATCGCTGTGCATGATCTTTGTCATATGCATCTGGCACCTCTTTAGCATTTGTAACATTCACAAAACCATAATTAAAAAGGTGTGGCTTACCCTTAATAACTTTTAATTCTACAGCCTTGATAGATTGCATACCAAAATCTACGCCAAGAAAATATTCAGAATGTGAGGAAAAAAATCCCATATTTTTTTTATTTTATCTACCCTAAAAAGGTAAGTTTTTTCTGTTTATTATTATATCACAAAACGAGATTACTTGCCACATCTATTTTTCATCCGTATTTAACTCTTCTTCTACAGCCTTATGAACTTCCTTTGTGATTGCATTTAATATTTTTTCATTTGTTCGCAATGTCGCTTTTGCCTTTTCACGACCAACACCTAGCTTTTCTCCTTTATAACTATATGAATGACCCTTCTTTGTGATTACACCATATTCTACACCAACATCCAATACGTCTCCAGCCAATGAAATACCTTCATTATACATAATATCAAATTCCGCAATTTTAAATGGTGGTGCTACTTTGTTCTTTACAACTTTTACCTTTACATGATTTCCCACGATCTCATCACCTTTTTTAATTTGTGCTGCACGTCGTACGTCCAGTCTCACAGATGAATAAAATTTCAATGCATTACCACCAGTAGTTGTCTCTGGATTACCAAATACCACACCAATCTTCATACGAATTTGGTTGATAAAAATAACCACACAATTAGACTGTGCAATAATTGGTGTCAATTTACGCATTGCCTGACTCATGAGTCGTGCTTGACGTCCCATATGATGATC
>JAOZUJ010000102.1:2085-3191 GCA_029938745.1 Candidatus Moraniibacteriota bacterium | reverse complement strand
TTCATTTTTTCTACTTCTTCATCAGAAAGCCCACTTGAACCTTCGATTTTTATTGATTGCTCTTTACCGGACGCCTTGTCTATTGCTTTTACATTCAAGATTCCATTTGCATCAATATCAAACGATACTTCAACTTGTGGTACACCACGTGGTGCTGGTGGAATTGAATCGAGAATAAACTTACCCAAAGTCTTGTTATCAGCTGCCATTTCACGCTCACCTTGCAATACATGTATTTCTACACTTGGTTGATTATCCATCGCCGTAGAAAATACCTGTGTTTTATTTGCTGGAATAGTAGTATTTTTCTCAATAAGCGGTGTACGTACGCCACCCATTGTTTCAATGCCAAGTGTTAGCGGTGTCACATCCAAAAGAAGTACATCCTTTACGTCTCCTTGAAATACACCACCTTGGATTGCAGCACCTGCTGCTACTACCTCATCAGGATTCACTGTCATATTTGGTTTTTTGCCAAAAAATTCTTCTACAACTTTTTGTACAATTGGCATACGTGTCATACCACCGACAAGAATCACTTCATCAATATCATCTTTTGAAAAACCAGAGTCTTTCAATGCTTTTTCTGTTGGTATTAAAGTCTTTTCTACCAAGTCATGCACAAGCTCTTCAAGCTTCGCACGTGTCAATGTCATTACAAGATGCTTTGGACCCTCATCACTTGTTGTAATAAATGGTTGATTGATTTCACTTTGATCGGCTGTTGAGAGCTCAATCTTTGCTTTTTCTGCTGCTTCTTTTACACGCTGTAAAGCAAGATTATCTTTTGAAATATCAATTCCTTCTGTTTTTTTGAATTCATCCAAGATCCATTTGATAATTACCTGATCAAAATCATCACCGCCGAGGTGCGTGTCTCCGTGTGTTGATTTTACCTCAATCGTATCATCACTTACTTCCAAAATTGACACATCAAATGTACCACCTCCAAGATCGTACACTGCAATCTGCTCATCATTTTTCTTGTTAAAGCCATACGCAAGTGCAGCTGCAGTTGGTTCATTGATTACACGACGGACCTTGAGTCCAGCTATTTCTCCAGCATCTTTTGTTGCTTTACGTTGTGCATCATCAAAATATGCTGG
>JAOZUJ010000102.1:0-1985 GCA_029938745.1 Candidatus Moraniibacteriota bacterium | reverse complement strand
GCCAAAAGACCGACAAGTCTATCACCACTTTTATTTACCGCTACCATTGATGGAGTTGTACGGTTCCCCTCCTTGTTTTCGATGATCTCTGGCTTACCACCCTCAACAACTGCCATTGCTGAGTTTGTTGTACCAAGATCAATTCCTAATATTTTTCCCATATTATTTTTTGCCTCGCCATAGCTCTTCTAGAGCGACGGCGGGTTGATTAAATTAGTTATAAATTGAATGTTTATCATTCTCATAAATATAGAATTTTCGCGATTAAATTATATATTTATTTTGAATGACAAAATTCTTAATTTTTAATTATTAATTCTTAATTACTTTAGTACCACTCGTGCAGGACGTAAGACCTTCTCTCCAATTTTATATCCTGGTTGCGCTATTTTTTGTACTGTTGCGTGTTCATCTAGCTCTTCCTCATCTTTTTTTATTGCTTCCATAGTCATCGGATCAAATTCATCCCCAACTGCGACTTCAATACGTGACACATCATGTTCTTCAAATACTTTGTCCATTTGTTGTTGGATGAACATGATTCCCGTTACCCATGGATTGTCTTCCTCTCCTTCTGGAATATGTTCTGTCGCAGCATGGAAGTTGTCTAACACTGGCAACATATCATTAATTACCCCTTCTGCAGCATACTTCGTGAATTCTTTTTGCTGCTCCGCTTGTCTTTTCTTATAATTATCAAAATCTGCAAGTGTTCGTTGCCATCCTTCTAGTCCCTTCATTTGTTCAATACGAATCAATGCCTTTTGCACACATTCCTTGACCCATGGAGTATATTTTCCTTTTGCAATTTTTTCTGCATCAACCCATTCATATTTTTTATGCTCCTCACTGAGTGCTATTTTACCACCTTCATACATTGCCACATATGCGATTTGCACATAATCATCACACCCCACACGACGACTCCGCCTCTTTGCATATATTGTATCTTCTACGGTGTACGTTACATCCATGCCAATCTCCTCTTTTACTTCTCGCATAAGCGTATCTGGTAAATTTTCATCACCATCAACAGTTCCGCCAAAAAAACCCCATTCTTTTGTGCTTGCACGTTTCGCAAGGAGAAATTTATCTTCTGTCGGATCATACACAACAAGCTTGATCGATACCTTAATATTCGTAGCATTTTTGCAATCACATTTTTTTTCCTTTGTCATATCTTTTATTTTTTTGTTATTTATAAAATTATAATAAACACAATTATACTCAATCCACCCAATGTTTTTTTCACATAATCAATCAGAGATTTATTTTTTTCATATGCCATATTCTTTGGTCCAATCAGTGCTACAATTCCTTTTTCGCCATTTTGCTCATATTGACTTACCACCATTGAATAATTATCTGTTTTACTAATTGGATTTTCTTCTCCAATAAATATTCTTGTTTCCCCATCAGCCAATTCCAACATAAGATCATCACATCTCTCATCTATATAATCAAGGCTCTCGGCTAATGCACAGATCTCATCCATATTGTCCGCATCAACATCGCTGAGCAATGATCTAAGTCCACATTCTGAAAAGTCATTGTTACACGGCACTCCACTTATTGCCACATATCCGCTAAGTGTTGAAAGTAATTTTGCAGTGGTGCGTGTCAGTCGTGAATTCTGTGCGCGCAATTGCAATAATTCTTTTTGCATTGCTTGTTGCTCTTTCTTTGACAACTCTCGATCTGGCATAATTTCTTCTACAAAATATCTATATCCAGCATCTGTTGGAATCCGCCCTGCACTTGTATGTGGTTGATGCAAATATCCTAACTCCTTCAGCTTAACCATATCACTTCTGAGCGTTGCACCAGAAACATCAAAACCATATTTATTTACCAACACTGATGAGCCCACCGGCAAGCCAGTTTTTGTGTATTCCTCAATCACTGCGACCAAAATTTGTACTTGTCTTTCATTCATATTTATTATTATAGACACAATTGGCACTCGTGTCAAGAGAGTGCTAATT
>JAOZUJ010000101.1 GCA_029938745.1 Candidatus Moraniibacteriota bacterium | reverse complement strand
AATTCAAGTCTAAGATTAGGTATAAACACAGATAACCCACAAACAGCTTTAGATGTACACGGAGGAATTAAATTTGGAAATGAATCAAGTGCATGTATCCCAGCTCTTGCAGGAACAACAAGGTACAATTCTACAAGTCAGATATTAGAACTTTGTGATGGCTCAGCATGGCAACCGTTGACTACAGGTTCAAGTGGAGGTGGAAATGGCGAATCAATTCCAGCAGGAACAGTTGTTGCATATACAACAAACGCATGTCCTACTAATTGGGTTGCAGCAGAGGGTCAAGCAATATCCAGAACAGGATTTCCAGATCTGTACACGGTAATAGGAGATACATATGGAAATGGAGATGGTTCAACAACTTTTAATATCCCAGATTACAGAGGTGAATTTCTCAGAGGTTGGGACAATGGAAAAGGTACAGATCCAGATGCAAGTTCAAGGACAAGTAGAGGTGATGGGACAACAGGAGATAGTGTAGGAACACGACAATCAGATGAAACAGCATCTCATGGACATTCCGTAGATCCACCAAGTACAAATTCAAATACAACAGGAAGTCATGCACATTCCGTTGATCCTCCATCAACAGGCTCAACATCAGCAGGAAATCATAGACATTCTGTTGATCCACCTAGTACGAATACAAATACGACGGGGTCGCATACGCATACAACAAATGGTGATTTGACAAGGCCATCTGGTGGACTTGGATCAGGTTCTCGAGGTGATTACAATCCAACGACAAGCGCAGCAGGCAATCACTCCCATTCACTAAATATTGGTGCATTTAACAGTGCGTATGGTGGCACACATGCACACACAACAAACATTGCAGCATTTAATAGTGCATCAAATGGAAATCATGCGCATGCAACAAACATCGCAGCATTCAACAGCGCAAATACGGGTGGCAATGAAACACGCTCTACAAATGTGAGTGTGCTTTATTGTGTAAAATCAACTAACAGGGCAGGTGGTAATATGCTTGCATCCCTCTGGGACGCAGACACCGACACAGGTATCCAAGTAGAAGAATCATCAGATGAAGATATGATCAGATTTGACACAGCAGGAACAGAAAGAATACAAATAACATCAGCAGGACACTTGCTTCCATCAACAGATGACACATACAATTTAGGAAGTAGCACAAATAGATGGCAAGATGTGTTTCTTGGACCAGATTCATTACATATTGGAAATAATTCAGAAGAAGGAACAATTGCCTATGATACAACTGATAACTATCTCAGTTTTGACATAGCCGGCGAATCAACTTCAAACATGGTAGTAACTGATAATGGATATTTAGGATTAAATACAAACGCACCATCTGCACAATTTGAAATGGCGAGCATAACAAATGAAAGTCTCACAGGAACAGTATCAGTAACAGCAAGTTCAAGTGCAGTAACTGGAACAGGAACAAGTTTTACAACAGAATTAAATGTAGGTGACACAATCAAAATTGCAACAGAAATATTTACAGTAAATACAATTACAGATAACACACACTTAACACTAGACTCAGCACACGCGGCAGGCGCAACAAGTGTAACAGCATATACAGATCCAACATTTTTAACAATAAACAATGGTGATAGTAATTCACAATTACATATTGATAAAAGTGGAAATGTCGGTATTGGAACAAGCTCACCAGATTACAAGTTGCAAGTAAATGGAGATATTGTGCCAGAGTCTGATGACACATATGATCTCGGTACCTCATCACTAAGATGGGAAGATCTCTATCTAGGACCAAGCTCATTGCATATTGGAGTTGATGGAGATGAAGGAATATTTTCATATGACACATCAGATGACATTTTCAATTTTAATCAAAAATTAAATGTTGAAGGATCTATCAAATTATCAAATGACACAAGCTCATGTGGTAGTTCAAATGAAGGATCACTCAGATACAATACAACATCAGATAAAATGGAAGTGTGTAATGGTACAAACTGGAAACCACTCATAGATGGAGCATCATCAGGATTTGCACCAATTGGTACAGTTTCTTCTTTTACAACAGACACATGTCCAACAGGATGGATAGAAGCAGATGGTCAAGAAATATCACGTACAACATATGACGAACTTTACAGTGAAATCAACACAATGTATGGATCAGGAGATGGCTCTACAACTTTTAACATCCCAGACTACAGAGGAGAATTCCTCCGAGGTTGGGACAATGGAAAAGGTAGTGATCCAGATGCAGCATCACGTACAGATAGAGGTGATGGCACAACAGGAGATGTTGTGGGTAGTCGGCAGGCTGATGAGATTGAGAGTCATACGCATAGATTTGATATTGGACCAGGGAATGATGCTTTAGTTAGTCAAGTAAATGGAAAAGAAAGAGGTGCATATATAAATCAAGGTGCTGTAACAAAAACGATGCGAGCTACAGGAGAAAATGAAACACGAGGGCGTAATGTCAGTGTGCTTTATTGTGTGAAGACAAAACATGCAAATTGGACGAGAGTTGCATCAACAGAAAATCTCTTTCGGAATTCAGGCAACATAGGAATAGGCACAAGCATCTTTGGAACAAGTTCAGATAATGTACTGGCAATCTCAGGGTCAACAGCACCAACAACAAGTATCACAGATGGTATACAACTTTTTGCAGTTGATCAAAGTGGTTCTCATGAACTCAGAGTAAGAGATGAAGTAGGAAACATCACAACTCTCTCTCCACACAATTTTTCAAATATCCCAGATGGACCAAGTGAAGAACTCGCATGGAGCTATTACAGTGAAAAAGAAGACAAATCAATCAATGTTGATATGACAAAGGCATTAAGAATATTGGAAGAATTATCAGGAGAACAGCTTATCTACATGAAAAACACACAAACAGGTGCAACAATAGACACACCAGTTCTCACAGGACAACAAGACCCAAACAATGATGTAAATATGAAAATAGAAGTGACACAACGCATGGATCTCATCGAAGAACAAACAGAAGCAGTAACACATTTTTTCAATAGTATTGATAATGAACTGCTCATAAACCCAGAAAGACTTGTATACACAGATAATGATAACAACTTAACGATCACAGGAATTATCACAGCAGAAAAAATTAAAACAGATGAACTAACAACAAAAAAGATTGTTATCGACACAACAGAAGATGAAGAAAAAACTGTTGGTGCAGCAAAAATTAAGGCTGGGGATGTTAGTGTGGAGGTA
>JAOZUJ010000100.1:1221-3268 GCA_029938745.1 Candidatus Moraniibacteriota bacterium | reverse complement strand
GCTGTGGGAGGTTTCTCCTATGCAGATGTACCAGAGTCGGCGAAGGGATGGGCAGCAACTATTGTGTTCAATGAGAGGCTGAAGGCGATGTTTGATGAATTTTATCATCGTCCGGGTACATTTTCGTTGGGCATTTGTAATGGTTGTCAGTTGTTTGGACTTCTTGGTTGGGTTCCATGGCGTGAGATTGCGCCAAAGGATCAGCCACGATTTGTCCATAATGATTCAGGTAAATTTGAATCACGGTGGTCAATGGTACGGGTATTGCCAAGTAATGCGATCATGTTGAAAGACATGGACGGCATGCAGTTTGGTATCAACGTTGCACATGGAGAGGGAAAGTTGGTTTTTCCAAATCCGGAAATTGCAACGAAGGTATCAATGATGGGACTGACTCCGCTGGCGTTTGTGGATGATGATGGAAATCGTACTAAGAGATATCCATTTAATCCAAACGGTTCCGATGGTGGTTTGACAGCGCTCTGCACGGAAGATGGTCGTCATCTCGCGATGATGCCTCATCCAGAGCGAACATTCTTGCCTTGGCAGTGTCACTATCTGCCAGAAGACATGAAGCGAGAACACCAAAAAATCGGTGTATCGCCATGGATGAAAATGGTTCAGAATGCGTACAAGTGGTGTACGTAAAAATAAGTAGTTTAACTCAGTCCTTGGTGGAAATATTTCCACCAAGGACTACATTTTATCTGATGAGGAGGAAGTTGCGATGAGTGGTTACAAAGATGCTGGTGTAGATATAGCAGCTGGCAACAAAGCTGTTGAATTGATCAAGGATAAGGTGCAACATACATTCCGATTGTCGCCTGATAGAATCATAACAGAATTAGGTGGATTCAGCGCAGCAGTTGAAATGCCTGATGGAAGAATCCTGATTGCATCGACGGATGGTGTTGGAACCAAATTGGCTGTTGGCATTTTGCTTCAGAAGTTGAACACAGTCGGAATTGATCTAGTTGCTATGTGTGTCAATGATACACTGGCCGGTGGCGTGCAATCGACGTTATTTCTTGATTACATTGCAATGGGCAAGCAGACGCCCGAGAGAAGCAATGAGATTGTTGAAGGAATCATTGCTGGATGTGAAATGGCGGGATGTGCTCTTATTGGTGGGGAGATGGCAGAAATGCCTGGATTTTATGAAGAGGACGAATTTGATCTAGCGGGATTTAGTGTCGGGCTTGCAAACTCAAGGAATTCTTTAATTCTGGGCGATGCTGTCACGGACGACATGTATGTCTACGGACTTCTTTCGTCAGGTTTGCATTCCAACGGTTTTTCTTTATATCGGAAATTGTTCAATATCTATCTTGATACACCAGAGAGTTCGATCAAAGAGCTCAACAAATATTATGGTGTGCTTGGTCGGACTATTGGTAAAGAATTACTGACACCAACCAAAATATATGTTAATGATGTAATGGCGCTCATTAACAAATATGAAATTTGCGGATTGGCAAATATTACAGGAGGAGGCCTAGTTGAAAATCCTGTAAGATGTCTGCCAGATGGATATGGCATCGTTTTAGAAACAGGTAAATGGCCACGATTACCGATCTTTGATTTTATCCAAAGGCAAGGAAATCAATCATTTGAAGAAATGGTAATGACAACAAATTATGGTATCGGTTTTATGGTTATATCACCAGAAGAAATAGAAGACGATGACATCTTCAAAATCGGTAGAGTAGTTAATAGTTCGAAAAAAGAGGTCTATTTTCAGTAATCGCACATATTTGGTTACTTGAATATTAACGTGTATATAGATACACACAACGCCACTGACAGAATTTTGTCAGTGGCGTCTTTTTATATTCTATATTTTTTGAATTAAGTAATTAATTACTTAATTAATTATATAATTAACTTTTTGCATTCTGTAGTGACAGGTTTAAAACCTGTCACCATGTTGACTTGATTTTTTTGATAAGTAGTAGTATTATATTGTTTATGCACGGAGTATAGTGTAATGGTAGCACGAGTCGTTTGGGACGATTTAGTCAGAGTTCAAATCTCTGTACTCCGACAA
>JAOZUJ010000100.1:0-1121 GCA_029938745.1 Candidatus Moraniibacteriota bacterium | reverse complement strand
ATCAAAGTGAAATAAAAGGTCAACTTCATGTGTACTATACGGTATACAAAGACAATATTCATTATTTTTTAGTGAATATTATAATACTTATTAAAAGGGGACTTTATGCATTCAGATGTTGATATTGTAAAATCGCGAACAAATATCGTTGATATTGTTGGCGAGTATGTAAAATTGACAAAAGCGGGGAGTAGCTTTAAAGCGTGCTGTCCGTTTCATCAAGAAAAAACACCTTCTTTTAACGTAAATGAAGAGAAACAAATGTATCATTGTTTTGGTTGTGGCGTCGGTGGAGATGTCTTTAGTTTTGTGATGGAAATAGAAGGCATGGGTTTTCGTGAAACATTGGAAATGCTAGCAGAAAAATCTGGTGTAGAATTACAAAATAATTTTGCTGGAAATAGTGGTCAGTCTCAAGACAAAAAGAAAAAATTATTTGACATGCTGGAACTTACAACAAAATTTTATCAAAAACAATTATGGGAGGGGACAGGTGCAAAGAAAGTTTTGCCGTATTTGCAAGAGCGTGGATTGAGTGAGGAAATTATTAAAAAGTTTCAATTGGGGTATGCACCAGATGGATGGAATCATGCAGAGGGTTTTTTGACATCAAAAGGATTTGATGATGATATTATCGCACAAACTGGGACGATTATAAAAAGTGATAAAGGATCATATTATGATCGATTTCGCAATCGAATCATGTTTCCTATTAGTGATGCGATGGGTCGCATTATTGGATTTACGTCTCGTGTGTTACCGGGCGATGATGAGTCACAAGCTAAATATATCAATACACCAGAAACCTATCTTTATCACAAGGGGAGCGTGCTTTATGGAATTGATCATGCAAAACAAGTAATCAAACAGGAAGGGTCCGTAGTGGTGGTTGAGGGAAATATGGATGTTATTGCAGCGCATGATTCTGGTATAGAAAATACAATTGCAGTATCAGGTACGGCGATGACAGAAGAGCATATTCGTATTTTGAAAAGATATACAAATCACTTCATATTATTTTTTGATGCAGATGATGCAGGAAAGGTAGCGGCGCGCCGTAGTGCAATTTTGTGTTTGGATGCGGATGTACAATTGTCGATGATCTTGTTGTCAGAGGGTAA
>JAOZUJ010000031.1 GCA_029938745.1 Candidatus Moraniibacteriota bacterium | reverse complement strand
CTCGACTTCGTTATCACTACGCTCGAGATGACAATTTTTTAAAGGTTTTTTAAGAGATCTAATATATAAAAAGGCATCTTTTTAGGATGCCTTTTTTATTTTTTATTAAAGGAGTTATTAATAAATAACAACATTCGTACCAGCCTCAGCCCATTCATAGAGAAATATAGAATCTTGTGCATCGTGTCTTACACATCCAGCTGAGACTGCATTTCCAATACTTCTTTCACTTTCCTTACCACCGTCTGGCATATCCTCATGTCCACTTGGCCACACAATTAGCCCATGAAATCCATATAAGCCATCCTCTGTGAATGCAAGCCAGTATGGCAAATATACCTGAAACATATCTGAAAGAGCATATGGGTGCTTATTATATATTTCATATTGTCCCAATGGCGTTGGCGTATCCATTGCGCCAGAAGAATCTACAAAATTAGTAACAAATTTACCATTTTCAAATAATGTAGTAATTTGTGCTTCAAGATTTACATCAATATATTTACCACTCTTTATTTGAGGTGCTGTTGAACGCTCCGCAATTACAAGTCGATCCTCAAAAGGTTCTGGCCACACATCTGGACGTGGTAACAATGTATTAAAAGTCACTGATTTAATTGGATAAAATTGTGCATTTGTTTGATTTTTATGTTTTGCAAATAATGTTAGCGAATGAAATCCTTTATAATTTTGTGCTTGTTCCATCACTTTTATATGCAATGTTTTTGTCTGTGTATCATACATTTGCTCAGTTTCAAGTACTGGTCGCGTAACAGCATGCACATCAAAATCCACAATATCTCTATCAAACATAATCAAAATTTCCTCACCTACATTGATATATTGATTATTTAAATCTGATATATTTGTTTCCATTACATCTGGATATGCAATTGTTTCAAATGAAAAAATCGTTGACAATTCATTATCTATTTGATGAGAATTGTATGGAAAAGCAATAGAATATTGTGTTTGCGGTCGCCAAATTGTCTTTGGTATAATTTCAACAACTGTGTGCATATCATTCCACGAAAAATACATATCTGTTTGTGGATATGAAACAATAACATTTTCATATTCATCTGTGTCTCGAATTGGTGCAGAAAATTGCACTGTGATATGTTCATCAAGATTAATAACTGTTTCTTGAACAAACACAGGATCCTGTGCCACATTTGCCAAATTATCAATATAAATTGTCATCCCAGCTCCAGCAGAAGTGAGTGGAAGTGCCACAATACTAAAAACAACAACTTTTTTACGCAAAAACAATACCAACTGTAATTTTGCTAGTATTTGTATTATTTTTTTATATTTTTTTTGTATGTATTTCATAAATATAAACAAAAAGCGAGCAACTGACTACTCTAGTCAATTGCTCACCCGATATACAATATATTATATCATATATAGAGCAAAAAATCAAGTAGACATATTCAATAAATATTGTCATTATTTTGGATAATTTTATATAAAACTCACTTGTACAAAAATTGCACTATATGATATAATACCTGTGTCAAAAATAAAAATAATATTGTGAACAAAAAACACTCTTACAATGTCTTTTCCTTTGCTATTTTTGCTATATTATTAGCGGGAACTTTTTCGTTTTTTACATTTGCTGATGATACAAAACTCACACTCTTTGAAGATTTTGATCGTGACGGACTCAGTAACGCCGAAGAAGAGTCACTGGGCACAGATCCAAAAAATGAAGATACTGATGGTGATGGATATTCTGACGGTGTAGAAATTGAGAGTGGTTATGATCCACTTATTCCAGCGCCTGGTGATAGAATCATACAGGAAGAGCCTGTTGCCATTACACCAATAGACTCAAAAACAACAAATGTCACAGAAAAAATTGCTGAAGATGTCGTAGAATTTATTGCAGACGCTCAAGAAGAAGGTAAAACAGATATTACCCCTGAAGAATTGTCAGAGGTTGTCGCTAAATCTGTTGATGAGGAAGTTAAATTTATAGAAATGCCAATAATTGATGTAGAAGAAATTTCTATAAAAGAACAGGACTATGAAAATACATCAAACGAAACAGAGAAAGAGCGTGAGGATGCAATTACTTATTTTACTACAATTTCCTATATTTTTATTTCAAATTTTCCACAAGGTTTTTTTGAGCGTTCATCAGAATCTTTTGCTGCAGAGGTAATGCAAAATCTTACAAATTTTTCTACATCTTCACTTACAGATTATGCTTTTTTTGAAGATATTGCAAAAAATGCAATGTCCGCTGAAAAACAAATGGATGATGTTGATGTTCCTGAAGACCTCTTAGACATACACATCGAAGGCTTACAACTCCTACGAAGTGCTGGTGCACTCTATGAGGCCGGTGATTATAAAAAGGCATCTACTGATATAGCACCAGTGATTGCAACGCTCACACAAATACAAGGACTACTTACTTCTGCAATGAGCTTTCAAGAACACGTTGAACAAAAAGCTACAGAATATGAAATTGATGATATAATTTTAGATTTTTAATATTATAAAATATGAAAAATAAAAAAGTTATTTTTATGATAGTCATTGCTTTTTTTATCTTTATACGCCCAACACCCGCCCATGCAGCAGCAAATGCTGTTTGGGGTCTATTAAATATTCTTGGTGATACTTATAAACAACTCTTGGAAGAGATATTTCTTTCAATTAGAGATTCCGCAGCATCTGCAGCAAAAATGGCAGCAATTCAGCAAACAACATCCACAATCAACTCCCTCCTCTATGATGGTAGTTCATCACCACGTAATATAGGTAATTATTATGATTTTATGGTCAGTGACCCTGAAGATCAGGCTATAACTTATGCTGAAACATTTCTTACAGATGCACTGCGTGGAACAGCATCTAGTGATTATAGTGGCGGAGGTGGCGGAGCGATACTGGGCGATTCCATAGAGGCAGCCGGACAACAAATGCTGGCACAATTACAAAATACTGACACACCCACAATTGACTATGAAGATGAATGCACTGGCAGCACCACCTTTTCAGAAGGTAATTATAAATGTTTTGGCGCTATTATGGATAATACCCTCAATATACCAACTGGCGTGGCAATGGAAGTAGATAAAGCCTATGATGAAAAGAAAGAAACAGAACAAAAAATACAAGAAGCTAAAGCAGATTTTTCAGGTGTCTTACCTGATATTGATGAAAATGGTAATATTAAATTAGTAAAGTCTGTTGTAGAGGAAGTTCAGTTGCAACAAATTAAACTTCCCTTACAAGCACTCGCTACTGGTGACACAAAAGTATTTTCATCTATAATTAAAGGCGTTGCTGCGAGCATGATGATGGAAATTGTGAAAAATGGTTTTCCAGAAGAAACTACAGAATTTGGAGATCGTCAAAGTAGTCCCGGTGGTGGTGGTGGCGTATAATATTATCACCCAACAACAATTTTTACACTTGACTTTTAAAAAAATATTCATACAATTTCGTATGAATATTTTTTATATCATCCGTAACAACTTTTTTTTCTTCATATTTTTAAATTTTTTGCGTTACATAAATATTTTCTAACAACACCATACAACTCTTTTGATTTATGTGTGACTAGTAGAATTGTTGCAGTTTTTTTCATTTATAGTCTTTTTATAACTCTATAACAAGCTATTGACAAACTTATAAATTCATGCTATAGTGTATAGTTATGAGAAATTATATAATATTAAGCACTTATAGCTTTTATCGTTATATTCTCATAATATTCTTATCTGAAGTTTACTATAGCCCTTTAACAATCGTACACAGTATTTATTTATGTGCGATACAATTCATTATACTAGGAGCAAAAACAATGAAAAGACTAATCGTATTATTTGTAGCAATGTCTCTTTTGGTAGGCCTGAAAAGCACAACCGCATTTGCAAACTGTGAAATGCCACCTATTATTAAAAAGAGTGCTATTATTACCATGCGCTACGTGAAAAAGAAAGATGTCTTAGCTAAAATTTTAGAGATAAAAAAAGGATCTTGTTGGATTTATGTCAACCTTAGTGAAGACCCTAAGGACTGTGCATGGTTTAATCTAAATCAAGTTGACATCATTTTGTATCGCGGCATGGAAGAAGATTTTGAAAAATGAGCTACTAACAGCTCTATAATATAAAAACTCACCTACAGTAAATCTGTTTTGGTGAGTTTTTTCTTTTTTTTATGACATCGTATAATAATAAAACCAGTGTGGACGACACGGGATTCGAACCTGTGACCTCTTGCATGTCGAGCAAGCGCTCTAACCAACTGAGCTAGCCGTCCAAAATGTGCATGTGTTTATAACATGCACATTTTTAATTTATTCTTTTTTATTATCCACAATCACATCAATTTCATCAATAACCTCTTTTTCTTTTACATCATCATTTTTCACAACTTCTTTTTCTTCATATTCCTCACCTGCAATAATTGCATCAAATTCATCTTTTTCAATTGTTTCTTTTTTAAGTAATGTTTGTGCAATTTTATCTAAAACATCTCTTTTTTGCGTGAGTAAATCTTCTGTGCGTTTTTTTGCAATAGTAATAAACTTTAATATTTCTTTATCAATTGCTTCTGCTGTTTTTTCAGAATAATCCTTATCTTCTGCTACTTCGCGACCCAAAAATATGAGATCCTCATGTTTGCCAAATGTACGCACACCCAAATCACTCATGCCATACTGTGTCACAATACTACGTGCAAGCTTTGTTGCACGCTCTAGGTCATTTGATGGACCTGTCGTCACATCACCAAAAATCATTTGTTCTGCCACATAACCACCTAAAAACACTGACAATTCATCAACAAAATATGCACGTGAATGCAAAGACTTATCTTTTTCTGGTACAGAAAGCGTATATCCACCAGCACTACCGCGTGAAATGATTGATACTTTTTGCACAGGGTCTGCATTTTCCAAACTAGCGCCAACAACTGCATGACCAGCCTCATGATATGCAACAATTTTTGTCTCTCTCTCATCTAATCTCTTATTTTTACGTGCTGGACCAAGTAATACTTTTTCAATTGATTCAATAAGATCAATCATCTCAACTTCTTTTTTATTATATCGTCCAGCAAGTAGCGCGCCCTCATTCATTAAGTTCATCAAGTCTGCACCTGAAAATCCAGGTGTACGCTGTGCAATGCGCCCCAAATCCACATCATCTGCCATTTTTTTATCTTTTGCATGAATTACTAAAATTGCTTTTCTATCTTGAATATCTGGCAAATCAATGGTAACACGACGATCAAAGCGACCTGGACGTAATAATGCAGGATCCAAAACATCTGGTCGGTTTGTTGCTGCAATTAAAATAACATTTGTTTTATTATCAAAGCCATCCATTTCAACAAGAATTTGATTTAGTGTTTGTTCTCGTTCATCATGACCGCCACCAAGTCCTGTGCCACGCTGTCGTCCCACAGCATCAATTTCATCAATAAATATAATAGATGGTGAATTTTTCTTCGCTTCCTTAAATAGATCACGCACACGACTTGCACCCACACCAACAAACATTTCTACAAATTCTGAACCACTAATCGTAAAAAATGGCACATTTGCCTCGCCTGCTACAGCGCGAGCAAGTAATGTTTTACCAGTACCAGGTCGCCCCAATAATAAAACACCTTTTGGGATTTTTGCACCCAAATCATGGAATTTCTTTGGCGCCTTCAAAAAATCAACAATTTCACCCAATTCTTCTTTTGCCTCTTTATTACCAGCAACATCTTTAAATCCTGTTTTATTTTTTTTGTCTTTTGGATCAATCATGCGTGCTTTTGATGAACCAAAAGACATTGCCTGACTATTACCTTTCATTGCGTGTTTCATCATGAAAAAAATCAATCCACCAATAATTAGAATTGGCAATAATGATGGAATAAGAACTGTCGCCCACATTGATGCACCTGAACGCGTTTCAACTGAAATTGGAACTGCTTTCAGTTTTTCTTCATCCACACCAAGATTTATCAACGTTTCTGTTAAACTTGCATCCGGCTCTTTATTTGTTTTTTGCACAACATCATTGTCTTTTAACTCAATTTCAATTTCTCCACCCGGCTTTACAACAATTGATTCAACCTGACCATCATTAATTTGTTGTGTGAATTGTGTTAATGAAATTTCTTCCATTTCTTCTTTTGTGCCCATTGATAAAACAACGAACATTAATATTACAGCTATTATTGCTACTATTACACTTGAATTTTTGAAAATCTTTTCCATGAAATTGTTTTGTTACCTATTAAAAAATATTAATTTATTAAAATAATAAAACCTCTTTTTACAGAGAATTTTGTTATTATTTTATGTATACTGCCCACACACGCTAGCTTGTGTTTGAAAGACAAGTAAGTTCCACTATATCACCTTTTCGTAGCATTTTCAAGTTTTTTCGGGAAACTTCTTGACGTTTATTTTTTGTACTTACAATTGCTTTTTGCATTTCTTCAATAAATCCACTCTCAATATCAACAAGTGTCTTATTTAATCCTTCAATCATTGTGCGTAATGCTATTCTTTGCACAGAAGGACACTTGGACAAAAATGTCTTTACACTAAATGTAATACTCTTTTTTTGATTATTTTTTTTCCAAAATACTGTATTTTGTTTTTGTAAAAATGAATAATCATCTCCAATAATTATTGCTGTATCTGCTAAAACATTTACTATATTTTCATTAAAATTTTGTTCAATGTACGGAATTAATTCATTTCGAATTTTATTACGTCCAAAAATATTATTTTTATTTGATTCATCAATGTTATATTGTACATTATTTTCTGCACAATATGATAACACATCTTCACGTCCAGTAAATAACAATGGTCTAATTACTTGACTATCAGAACACACCCTCATACCAGATAAACCCCGCAAACCACTGCCACGCAGGAGATGCGCAAGAATAGTTTCCGCTTGATCATTTTTTGTATGTGCAACAGCTGTAGCTTTTGCGCCATTTTTTTTTACTATCTGTGCAAAAAAGTCATACCGGATTTTACGCCATGTATTTTCACTTCCAGTAGACACATCATCACACACGAGTATTTCACACGGAATATTATGCATTTTTGCGTATTTTTCTACCAAGACTTGATCTTTTGTAGAATCCTCACCACGGAGTCCATAATTTACATGTGCCACAACAAGCTTAATCCCTGTTTTTTTTGCAATATGTGCCAAAACATCCAAAAGACACATGCTATCAGGACCACCCGACACACCAACAACAATCACATCACCAGTACACCATAATTTATGTCGTGCATTCACACCTTGCACATATTTTATCAAGTTCTTCATTTTTTTCTCTTAAAAAATTCCTTAGTTCTCTTTTTTATATCCTACTGTGCATTTATAAATGTCATAATTTGTTCTAACACCTCATTTCGTGTAAGATTTGTTGAATCAATAACAAAATCAAAATTTTTCTCATCAAAACAATCTTTTTGATAATATTTTTTATATCGCAAATCATCACTTTTAGCACGTTCTTTATTACTTTTTAAAACATCTTCTACACTATCAAGATTTTTTCCTTCATTGCGGACATTTTCTTCTTGTAAATCACTAAATATACGTCTTGCACCCTCTCTGGGGTCTACTTTTATATATATTTTAAGAGATTGAGGAATCAAAAACCAGCTTGTACGCCCCTCAATAATAAAATCATCTTCTGTCTGTCCAAGATTTTTTTGATATTTATCTACTTCTAAATCAGTTTCTGGATGTGTTTCTCCATAAGTATTATATTCCTCTAATGTCATACCTTTTTCTTTTGCGGCATCACGACGAATTTGTCCTATATAATAACGCTTAAAACCCAATTCTTTCTCTAATTTTTGACCCATTGTGCTTTTACCAGAGCCAGAATCTCCTGTAATTGTAATAATCATGATATTTAACACTACTAATTAAAAGCGCCTAGAACAAGTCTAGGCGCGATCACACTATTTTTTTTCATCCTTTTTTACAGGATCATCTTTATCCTTTTTCTTTTCAGTGTTTTTTTTCTTATCTGCTGCAGCCTTAACAGTTGAGGACTTTTTTTCTTTATCCTTTTTGTCTACTGTAGACTTTTTTTCTTTTTTAGTAGTAACTGACTTTTTTTTCTTATCCGCTGTAGCCTTGCTTTGCTCGTCCATAGCCTCTGGCGAAGGCGTGTCAGATGAAACTTCTTTATCATCTTTATTAGCTTCAACTTCTTCTTTTTTTGATTCAGTATTTTCAACTTCTTTGGGCTCATCCTTCTTTTTGTCCTCTTTTAGTTTTTTTTCATCCATGAGAACAAGTCCCATGCGATGTTCTTTTGGTTCAATTGAAAGTACTTTCCACATGTATTCTTCTTTTGCGACAATTTTATCTTCCAATTTTTTACCTGGATACATCTCTTGAAATTCGCTAATGTGTGAAAGTCCGTGAATATGACTATCCAAATACACAAATGCGCCAAAGTGGTTAATTTTATCAACTTTTCCTTTGTAAATTTCACCAACACTGTATTTCTCGGTAATTTTTGTCCATGGATCCTCTTTAAGTGCTTTAATCGACAGTGAGATACGTGTATCATCAATGCCAATAATTTTTGCCTCTGTTTTATCACCAACTTTAATGACCTCACGTGGATTATCAATTAATTGCCATGCTAATTCACTAATATGAATTAATCCTTCAAGTTTAGTGTCCTCATCTTCCGTGTCACCACCGGCTGGTGTAAACTTCACAAATGCACCAAAATCAACAACACCACTCACATCACCAGAAATAGTATCTCCAACGTGTAATCCTGTAATTGCCTCACGCTCCCTATCACTATGTGCTGCTTTTTCAGATACAATCAATTTTTCATCTTCTTGATTAATATCAATAATACGTACAGGTAATTCCTTGTTCAACAGTCGTTTTAACAACTCTAAAATCTTATTTTTATCACCATCTTCTACACGAGGATAGTTTTTGCTTGATAATTGTGACACAGGTAAAAAACCAGTAACACCGTTAACCTCAACCATGAGCCCACCCTTATTTGCATCCAACATTTTTACAGAAATAGTTTCTTCATTGTCTTTTTTTGCACGTAAATCATCCCATGCACGCTCATATGATGCCTCACGAATTGAAAGCTCAATATATCCATCATCATTATCCAAATCAACAACAGTCGCTGTAACACCGCTACCAACACCAAGTTTTTCATCATCAGATAATCCACTCTTTGCTTCACGGCCAATCACCATACCAGTACCAATTGGACCAATGTCCAAAAGTACAATACTCGCTGTAATATCAATTACCGTTGCATCAATCACATCACCAACCTTTGGAATAATTACCTGACTATCATCAAGCAACATTTCCATATCATCTGACTTTTTTACAGGCTCTACAACATCTTCTGTAATAACCTTCTGTGCTACCTCCTTTTCGTCCGTATCAGCCTTTACTTGCTCTACAATTTTATTGAGCAAATCATCATTTTTTACCATAATATTTGTCTATATACATAATTTCAAAATTATATACATATTTATAATCTGCGCGTTTATACAGATTTTGATTATATAATTACAAAACGCAAAAAAATTTCCACATCAGGAAATTATTAACACAAATAACGAGAAAAAATTACAACATTCTTTCCGCTTACCCACTGGGGGTAAATATTCTTTTGTTTAATAATTATCACTGTTTGTCACAGTATAGAACAAAACTAAAAATTTTGCAAGTATTCTGTTTAAAAAAATAAAAATGAAGAATTAACAATTAATTCTTCATTTTTATTTATTTGAATATGTTTGATATTTATATTAAAAATCGTTTTTTATTTGATGAAAGATCTAAAAAGTCATCTAATGATTCAATAAGGCGCATACTTGTTGATTCTCCAAATGACACACCTTCCACACGACACCCTGTTGTGCTTTGAATATATTCTACAAGTGGAATATAATCACCATCACCTGATGCAAGAACAATTACATCTACACGTTGAGCTAGTTTTATTGCATCAATTGCAATACCAACATCCCAATCACCCTTCTTTTGCCCACCTGCAAAGATTTGAAGATCCTTTGTTTTTACCTCAAACCCTAGATTTTCCAATGCATCAAAAAATTTTTCCTCCTGTGCCTCTTCTGTGGAAATACCATAGCCAATTGCACGAATAAGCTTACGATTTTCTACTGATGACGTAAGAAGATTTTTAAAATTTACTTTTTTATTATAAAGTACACGTGCGCTATAATAGAGATTTTGTATATCAACTAAAATACCAACGCGTTGATCTTTGTATTTCATATTTACCCTGTTAAATTGATTAAAAAATATTTTCTTTCTTGTACTACATTGCTGTAATATAAAGGAAAAGAGCGTATTATTTACGCTCCCTTAATCCTAATTGTTTGACAATTTTTTTGTATGACTTTTCATCTGTTCGTGCTAAATAATCAAGTAATTTTTTTCGTTTTGCAACCATTTTTAGAAGACCACGTCGTGAATGAAAATCATGTTGATTTTTCTTTAGGTGTGTTGTTAATTTATTGATCTTTGATGTAAAAAGTGCGATTTGATATTCTGGAGAACCAGTATCAGTATCATGACGCTTCGTTTCTTTTGTAGCGTTCACTTTTTGGCGTTTCGTTAGAGCCATATATTTTAATTCTGCGATATAGTCGTATTCATTAAAATACCACCATACACGAGATAATGATTTAATTACATTATAGACTATACTATAAAAATAATATTTTTGCAACCCTTTTTGTGTTTAAAAAATAGAGGACTCTATAGAGGCCTCTATAGAGTCCTCTATTTTTAGGTTTATCTATTGACGAAATTACCTTTTTACTCTATTATAATGAAAGGTTTTTAAAACTACTATTTTATTTATCAATATTTAATATATAGAGCTATGAGAAGTGAAGTTATTCAATTTAATAAAACCCAACAAAAAGACATGACTGAGTTTCATGCTGGTGATGTTGTAAAGGTATATCGTAAAATTAAAGAAGGTGATAAAGAACGTATCCAAATCTTTGAGGGTATGGTCTTAGCAATGAAGGGTGGACAAAGTAGTTCTCCAACAATGACTGTTCGTAAGGTATCTAATGGCTTTGGTGTTGAGATCGTTGTTCCAATTTTTTCTCCTGATATTGAAAAAATTGAACTTATAAAACGTGCAAAAGTACGACAATCAAAATTATATTATGTACGCGATAAAGCAGCAAAAGCACTCCGTTTCAAATTTACAGATGAATATGAGACCACACCAAAAAAACCTGATACAAAAAATGCTTTAAAAAAAGATTCTGACGGAGAAAAGACACCTAAAGAAGAAATTCAATCAGAAGATGTAAAAAAATAAGTATATTATTTAAAAAAACGAGATTTATTTAAAGTCTCGTTTTTTAAATTGATTTTTATTGAATATTGTAGTAAACTACTCTTTATATTGTCGGATGTTTGCCCAGATGGTGGAATTGGTATACACACATGGTTGAGGGCCATGGCTTTTTATTAAGCATGCGGGTTCAAGTCCCGCTCTGGGCACAAAATATTGATTTTTTATTTAAAAAGTGTATAATAAATTTTGTAATGAATATTAAGAGTACGCACGCTTAGCTCAGTTGGTTAGAGCACCTCGTTTACACCGAGGGGGTCGTGAGTTCGAGTCTCTCAGCGTGTACGTGAT